>NZ_ATXH01000004.1 GCF_000421585.1 Thermodesulfatator atlanticus DSM 21156 | reverse complement strand
ACGCCGCACACGCGCTTTAAGGCAGAGGTGTACATATTGACGAAGGAGGAAGGAGGGCGTCACACGCCGTTTTTCAACGGATATAGGCCGCAGTTTTATTTCAGGACGACGGATGTGACGGGGGTGGTGACGTTGCCTGAGGGAGTGGAGATGGTGATGCCTGGAGACAACGTAGAGTTTGAGGTGCAGTTGATAAAGCCGGTAGCGATGGAAGAGGGTTTGAGGTTTGCGATAAGAGAAGGTGGTCGCACGGTAGGTGCCGGTGTTGTTACCAAGATTTTGGAATAGGTGATGGGTCATGGCTAAATCAGATGTTCGTGTCACTATACATTTGCAATGTACTGAGTGTAAACGTCGTAACTACACTACGACAAAGAATCGTCGTAACACTCCAGACAAGTTAGAATTGCGTAAATATTGTCCCTGGGATCGCAAACACACGATTCACAGGGAAGTAAAAGCTAAATAGTTTGTCAGCGCAGGCCAGTAGCTCGAACGGCTAGAGCACCGGACTCCAAATCCGGGGGTTGGGGGTTCGAATCCCTCCTGGCCTGCCATTTTTTATCATTTTGCGGAGAGGGAAATGGCCAAGAGGCGTACGCGTAAGCAAAGGATGTCTTCGGCTACACCTGGGCAGGCAGAGCCTGCTAAGGTAGTGCCGCTTAAGACTCAACAGGATGAAAACTTTTTAGCGCGGGCCAAGAATTTTTTGGTTGAGGTTAAGGTTGAGTTCAATAAAATTACTTGGCCAACCCGTAAAGAGACTATTGCCACAACTACCGCGGTAGTCAGCTTTACGTTATTTGTTTCTTTTTATTTGGGCTTGATTGATACTATCCTTTCAAAAATTGTTCAGTGGCTGGTTTACTGAGATGGCAGAGCAGTGGTTTGTAGTTCACGTATACGCTGGTTTTGAGAAGGAGCTCAAAGAGCGCATTAAAGAGGTTCTTGAGGAAGCGGGGCTTTCAGATAATGTTTCTGAAATAATCGTCCCGCCTGAAAAGATTATTGAAATTATAGGTCTTCCTTCAGGGCCGGTAGCGCGGCGGTTTTATCCTGGATATCTGCTTATTAAGGCCGAGCCCTTGCCAGAAATATTTGACGTTATCAAAAAAATAGATAAAGTAGTCGGCTTCATGGGAGGGGAAAAACCTCTTCCGTTGCGTGAGGAAGACGCGCAAAAGATTATTGATCGCTTGAAGGTTGCTGAGATTAAGCCCAAGCCCAGGTATCAATTTGAACCTGGAGACAGGGTGAGGGTGACACAAGGGCCTTTTGCTAACTTTCATGGCGTAGTTGAAGAAGTAAAACCCGACAAAGGAAAGGTACGGGTTTTAGTTAGCATTTTTGGGAGAGAGACTCCTGTAGAGCTAGAGTTTGCTCACGTGCAGAAAATTTAAGTTTTGAGGTGAGGTAGGATGGCAAAGAAGGTAATAGCGGTTATTAAATTGCAACTCCCAGCAGGGCAGGCTAATCCGTCTCCTCCAGTGGGGCCTGCGCTTGGTCAGCACGGTGTGAACATAATGGAATTTTGTAAGGCCTTTAATGCCAAGACAAAAGGCCAGGAAGGAATGATCATTCCCGCGGTTATTACGGTTTATGCTGACCGCTCTTTTACATTTATTTTGAAGACTCCGCCGGCATCTATTCTCCTCAAAAAGGCCGCTGGTATTGAAAAGGGGGCTTCAGACCCTAAAAGACAAAAAGTGGGTACGGTGACCAGAAAACAAGTCGAAGAGATCGCTAAAATAAAAATGCCAGATCTTCAGGCTGCTGATTTAGAGGCAGCTATGCGTACTATTGAAGGTACTGCCCGTAGTATGGGCATAGAAATAGTAGAGGGGTAGGCTCATGGCGCGTGGAAAAAAATATGCGGATGCATTAGCGAAAATAGATCGTTCAAAGAGATATAGCTTTGAAGAGGCGGTAAAACTTGCGCTTGATAATGCTTATGCCAAGTTTGATGAAAGTGTTGACGTTGCCGTAGTCCTTGGGGTTGATCCTCGCCATGCGGACCAGATGGTAAGGGGTTCAGTGGTGCTTCCCCACGGAACTGGTAAAGCACCTCGAGTGGCGGTCTTTGCCAAAGGCGATAAGGCTAAAGAAGCTGAGGCTGCTGGTGCGGATTACGTGGGAGCTGAAGACTTGGTGAAAAAGATCCAAGAAGGATGGCTTGATTTTGATAAAGCGGTGGCCACACCTGATATGATGCCCCTTGTGGGAAGAATTGGAAAAATTCTTGGGCCTAGAGGCCTAATGCCCAGTGCCAAAACAGGGACGGTCACCTGGGATGTGGCCAAAGCCGTCAAAGATATTAAATCAGGTAAGGTGGACTTTAAGGTTGACAGGGCTGGTGTAGTGCATGCTCCTGTAGGAAGGGTTTCTTTTGGCCCTCAAAAGATTCTTGAGAACCTGGCAGCTTTTATGGATGCCATCATCAAAGCCAAGCCTTCAGGGGCAAAAGGCCAGTATATAAAAAGTGTTACTTTGTCAACAACGATGGGGCCTGGGATCAAGGTTGATCCCCAGGACGTAAAAAATCTGCTCGATAAATACGGGCGCGATTAATATTTGTGATTTCCCGGTAGAGTCCCCCGGGAGGTCGCGGGCCGTAAGGCCAGTCAAAGACAGTAGGTACACCCAGGGTGTTTAATCGGGTCAAGGGCCCGGCCTACCTAGACCATGGGTGGCCTCTGCCTTTGACATGCAAAATGTCAAAGGAAAGGGGGGAGATTTTTGCTAACACGAAAACAAAAAGAAGAGATCGTCCAAAAACTGCGCAAGGAATTTGAAGAAGCACCCGCCGTATTTGTGACCACTTACCGCGCGATGACCGCAGAGGAAAGTAACGAGTTACGCAAGCTTTTGCGGGAAAAGGGTGCGCGCTATCAGGTGGTTAAGAACACTTTGTTGCGTTTGGCCAGCAGTGGGACTCCTGCTGAGCCTTTGCAACAGTTCATTGAAGGGCCAACTGGTGTTGCTATTTGTAAGGAAGATCCCGTAGAAGTTGCTAAGGTGCTGGTTGAATTTGCCAAGGAACACGAGTGCCTAATTAATCGCGGCGGGGTTCTTGGCGGCAAACCTTTAGAAGCAGCTTCGTTAGAGGCCCTTGCTAAAGTACCACCGCGTGAAGTCCTTATGGCGCAGCTTCTTGGGTTGCTCCAGGCACCTATGGCACAGTTTGTCCAGTTGTTGGCAGCGGTGCCACGGAACTTCTTGTATGCTCTTAACGCCATAAAAGAAAAAAAGGCTGAACAGGCCTAAACAAAAATTTGTAAGGAGGAAAGAAGATGGCCGTAACAAAAGAAGAAGTAATCGAATTTATCAGCAACATGACGGTTTTAGAGCTTGCTGAGTTTATCAAAGAACTTGAAGACAAGTTTGGTGTTTCTGCGGCAGCCCCTGTTGCTGCGGTGGCTGCGGCTCCTGGCGCTGCTCCTGGCGCTGAGGCTGCTCCAGCCGAAGAAAAAACCGAATTTGACGTTATTTTGGCTGGTGTTACCGGTAACAAGATTCAGGTTATCAAGGAAGTACGTGCTATCACAGGTCTTGGTTTGAAAGAAGCCAAAGAGCTTGTTGAAAGTGCACCTAAGCCGGTGAAAGAGGGCGTGTCCAAAGAAGAAGCTGAAGAACTCAAAAAACGTCTCGAAGAAGCCGGCGCAAAAGTTGAAATTAAGTAAAAAATAGTTTTTTATATAAAAGAATTTGGGACCTCTCCTCGTTGAAGAGGAAGGTCCCGTCTTGCGTTTTATCATTTCTTAGGGGAGGCGAAAGCCTATGTCAGAAGAGCTCACCATAATTCCCAACCGCGCACGTAAAAATTTTGGAAGGGTCAAACCTCTACTTGATGTGCCCTATCTTATAGCCATTCAAAAAGAATCTTACAAGCGTTTTTTACAAGATGACGTAGCCCCTGAAGCTCGGGAAGAAGTGGGTATTCATGGGGCCTTAAAGAGTGTTTTCCCTATTACAGACTACACTGGGACCTGCGAACTTGAATTCGTAGACTATACGATTTTACCCCCCAAGTACACACCTGATGAGTGTCGTGAAAAGGGCCTTACCTACGAAGCTCCTATGCGCCTGCGTGTAAGGCTTCTCACCTACGATATTGACCCGGACACCGGAGACAAAAGTATTCGTGATATCAAGGAACAAGAGATTTATTTCGGAACTGTTCCTTTGATGACTGAAGACGGTATCTTCATCATCAACGGCACCGAAAGGGTCGTTGTTAATCAGCTACAGCGTTCTCCGGGAATCTTTTTTGACCATGATAAGGGCAAAACCCATGCAAGTGGTAAGGTGCTTTATTTTGCAAGGGTAATACCTACCCGTGGTTCTTGGCTTGATTTTGAGTTTGACCACCGGGATTATTTGTACGTCCGTATTGATCGGCGGCGCAAGTTTCCTGTAACAACTTTTCTTAAAGCTTTAGGCCTTTCTACCGAAGAGATCCTCACTACGTTCTATCCGATAGAAAAATATATCATTGCCCCCAACCGCATTGAAAAAGTAGTTGATCCTGAAATTTTATTGGGGCAAAAGGCATATCTTGATATTCATCATCCTGAAACAGGAGAAGTCCTTCTTAAAAAAGGCCGCAAGATTACTAAGGCTGCCCTTAAACGGATTCAAGAAGCAGGGCTTGAGACTATTCCAGTGCCTGAAGAAGAATTTTTGGGCAAGGTAATAGCCCGAGACATCATTGATCCCAATACTGGTGAGGTAATTGTTTCTTGTAACACCGTAGTTGACAAAGACGTTTTGGAGAAACTTCGTGAAGCTGGCATTGAAGAAGTTGAATGCCTTTACATGAGCTTACAAAGACACACCCCTTGTGTACGTGATACTTTGATGCTTGATAAGGCCCATACTCAGGAAGAAGCCTTGATCGAAATTTATCGTCGCCTGCGGCCTTCTAGCCCCGCTAACCTCGAAGTTGCCCGTGCCTATTTTCAGTCCCTTTTCTTTGATCCTAGCACCTATGATCTTTCTGAGGTCGGGCGCTACAAGATGAATAAGCGCCTTGGTCTTGATATCCCGATGAATGTCAGGGTGTTAACCAAAGAAGACATTTTGGCCGTTCTTAAGCATCTCATTGAACTCAAAGAAACAGAAGGCCCGGTTGATGACATTGACCATCTTGGTAACCGCAGGGTTCGTTCTGTTGGTGAGTTGGTGGAAAACCAGATGCGCGTTGGGCTTGTCCGTATGGAAAGGGCCATCCGTGAAAGGATGACTTTGCAGGATGTTGAAGCCCTAATGCCCAACGACTTGATCAACCCCAAGCCAGTTACCTCTGCGCTTAGAGAATTTTTCGGGCAAGGACAACTCTCTCAATTTATGGACCAGACAAACCCCTTGTCCATGATGACCCACAAACGCAGGCTTTCAGCCCTAGGCCCCGGAGGTCTTACCCGCGAACGGGCAGGCTTTGAAGTTCGTGACGTGCATCATACCCACTACGGAAGAATTTGTCCGATTGAGACTCCAGAAGGCCCGAATATCGGCCTCATTGTTTCTCTTACCACTTACGCGCGGGTGAACCGCTATGGTTTTATCGAAACTCCTTATCGCAAAGTGGTAAACGGCAAAGTGACCAATGAAGTCGTTTACATGAGTGCCCTTGACGAGGGAGAACATATTATAGCCCAGTCCACGATTAATATTGATAAAGAGGGCAATATTATTGATGAGATGGTCCCGGCACGTAAAGCCGGTGAATTTATCATGGCCAGAAGAGAAGACGTAAACTTTATCGATCTTTGTCCGGTACAAATAGTCAGCGTTTCTTCTTCTCTTATTCCCTTTTTAGAGCATGACGACGCTAACCGTGCCTTGATGGGTTCAAATATGCAACGCCAGGCGGTTCCCTTAATTCGTACCGAGGCCCCGCTTGTTGGTACTGGAATGGAAAAATACGTAGCGCGTGACTCAGGTTTCACCATTATTGCAGAAGCCGATGGTGTGGTGGAAGACCTTGATGCTACCCGTTTAGTGGTGCGTTATGAAAGTGAGAACGGAAACGGAATACCCAACGTAAAAATTTATAAATTGGTCAAATGGCGCAAATCCAACCAGAACACCACTTTTACCCAGAAGCCCATTGTTCAGGTAGGTCAGAGGGTTAAGAAGGGCCAGGTTTTGGCTGATGGTCCTTCTACCAGCCAAGGTGAAATCGCCCTTGGCAAAAATATTCTGGTGGCCTTTATGCCATGGCGTGGTTATAACTTCGAAGACTCTATCGTTATTTCTGAACGCTTGGTTCGTGATGATGTTTTCACCTCTATTCACATTGAAGAGTTTGAATGTGTAGCTCGTGAGACCAAGCTTGGGCGTGAAGAGATAACCAGAGACATTCCCAATGTAAGTGAAGAAGCCCTTGAGCGCCTTGATGCCAGCGGTATCGTAAAGATTGGCGCCTATGTGAAGCCAGGAGACATTCTGGTTGGCAAAGTGACCCCTAAAGGCGAGACCCAGCTTTCTCCTGAGGAAAAGCTTTTGCGTGCTATTTTCGGGGAGAAAGCAAGTGACGTTAAAGACACGTCTTTACGCGTCCCCCCAGGTATTGAAGGGATAGTTATTGATGCCAAGGTCTTCACGCGCAAGGGAATTGAAAAAGACGCCCGTGCCAAGGAAATCGAAGACCGCGAGATTGCCAAACTCATGAAAGACCAGCAAGATTTCCTTGAGGTCCTTCGCCGCAGCACCCTTAAACGTCTTGAACGACACCTAACGGGCAAAACTGCGGCCAGCACCATAGAAATACGGGGCGAAGTAGTCATTGAAAAAGGCCAGCCCATTACCAAAGAAGTCCTTGAAAGAATCCCCCTTGCTCGTATAAGGGAGCTTGCGGGGGGCAAAAAGAAAGATCCCGTGGTGGAAGATATTTTGCGGGATTATGAGGCCAAAGAGGCTGAGATCCGCAAACAATTCGAAGACCGCATAAATCGTCTCAAAAAAGGCGACGAGTTACCTCCTGGTGTCCTCAAAGTAGTTAAAGTCTTCGTGGCCATGAAGCGTAAGCTTCAGCCTGGAGACAAAATGGCTGGACGCCACGGAAACAAAGGCGTAGTTTCAAAGGTTGTTCCTATTGAAGACATGCCTTATTTGCCAGACGGAACCCCGGTGGATATGGTGCTTTCTCCTCTTGGAGTGCCTTCACGTATGAATATCGGGCAGATTCTTGAAACCCACTTGGGTTGGGCTTCTCATGAAATTGGCCGCAAAGTGGCGGAACTTGCGAAGGCCTATCAGGTAGAAGCTGTTAAACAACTTCTTTCAGAAATCTTCAGCCCTGAAGAACTGGAAGAATTCTTGCGAGACAAAACTGATGAGGAGATCCTTGCCTTTGCAGCCACCTTTGAAGACGGCTTGCCAGTGGCAACACCTGTTTTTGATGGTGCTAAGGAGTACCAGATCAAAAAGCTGCTTTCCCTTGCCGGGCTCTCTGAGACAGGGCAAAGTGTGCTTTATGATGGCAAATCCGGTGAACCCTTCCGTGAGCCTGTAACTGTTGGGTACATGTATATGCTAAAACTGCATCACCTGGTTGATGACAAAATCCATGCCCGTTCCACTGGTCCTTACTCCTTGATCACCCAGCAACCACTTGGTGGTAAGGCGCAATTTGGCGGTCAGCGTCTTGGTGAGATGGAAGTTTGGGCCATGGAGGCCTATGGTGCGGCTTACGCCCTACAGGAGTTCCTCACGGTTAAAAGTGACGACGTAACCGGGCGAACCAGGATGTATGAGCGCATTGTAAAAGGGAACAACTTCCTTGAGGCCGGGCTGCCTGAAAGCTTCAAAGTCCTTGTTAAGGAGCTTCAGGGGCTTTGCCTTGACGTAGAAATGATCGAAGAAGAATAAACTTTTAAGGGGTGAGAAATATGGAAGATCTTCTTTCCTATTTTACCAAGCCCAAGGATCCGATGAATATCAAGGCGGTGCGGCTTGGCTTGGCCTCTCCGGAAAAAATCCTTGAGTGGAGTCACGGAGAGGTCAAAAAACCGGAGACCATCAATTATCGTACCTTAAAACCCGAGCGCGACGGACTATTTTGTGCCAAGATCTTTGGCCCGGTAAAAGACTACGAGTGTTTATGCGGAAAGTACAAGCGCATGAAACACCGCGGGGTTATCTGTGAAAAGTGCGGTGTGGAAGTAATTCAGAGCAAAGTTCGCCGTGAAAGAATGGGCCATATTAGCCTTGCTGCACCTGTAGCACATATTTGGTACCTGCGAAGCATTCCCAGCAAAATTGGCGCTCTTCTCGATATGACCCTTAAAGAGCTTGAAAGGGTGCTTTACTTTGAAAGTTTTGTAGTAACTGAAAGCGACATTCCCGAAGTCCCTGTAGGGAAAGTCCTTTCAGAAGAAGAATATCAGAATCTCCTTCAAGTTCATGGGCCGCGTTTTCAGATTGGCATTGGTGCTGAAGCCATCAAAACTATCCTCCAAAACCTGGATTTAGATAAGCTTTCCCAAGAGCTTCGTGAAGAAATGGCCAAGACTCGCAGTGAGGCCAAGCGTAAAAAGCTTGGCAAGCGCTTGCGCATTGTTGAAGCCCTCAAGGAATCTGGCAACCGCCCAGAGTGGATGATTCTTGAAGTTATTCCCGTGATACCACCTGACCTCAGGCCGCTTGTTCCTCTTGAAGGTGGGCGCTTTGCCACCTCTGATTTAAACGACCTTTATCGCCGTGTTATCAACCGTAACAACCGCCTTAAGCGCTTAATGGATCTTGATGCCCCGGACATCATTGTCCGTAACGAAATGCGCATGCTTCAGGAGGCGGTTGACACCCTGTTTGATAACGGCCGCAGGGGGCGTCCAGTCACTGGTCCGAACCGTCGTCCTTTAAAGAGCCTTTCTGACATGCTCAAGGGTAAACAGGGGCGCTTTCGTCAGAATCTTCTTGGGAAGCGTGTGGATTACTCGGGGCGTTCCGTTATCGTGGTTGGCCCTGAGCTTCGTATGCATCAGTGTGGACTTCCTAAAAAGATGGCCCTTGAGCTTTTTAAGCCCTTTATTTACCACTGGCTTGAGAAAAACGGTCACGTAACCACCATCAAAAGTGCTAAGAAGATGGTGGAAAAAGAAGATCCATTGGTGTGGGATGCCCTTGACGAAATTGTCAAAGAACACCCGGTGATGCTAAACCGTGCGCCTACTCTTCATCGTTTGGGTATCCAGGCCTTTGAGCCGGTGCTCATCGACTCCAAAGCTATCCAGCTACATCCCCTTGTGTGCGTGGCTTATAACGCAGACTTCGACGGTGACCAGATGGCCGTGCATCTGCCGCTTTCTGTGGAAGCGCAGACTGAAAGCCGGGTGCTGATGCTTTCCACCAACAACATTCTTCTCCCAGCAAACGGTATCCCGGTTGTTTATCCCACCCAGGACATGGTCCTTGGGATTTTTTACATCACCCAGGAGCGTCCCTTTGCCAAGGGAGAAGGGCGCATTTTTGCCAATCGCGAAGAGGCTATTTTGGCCTATGAGGAAGGGGAAGTTGATCTTCAGGCCAAAGTAAAAGTGCGCATGAATGGCAAGCTGGTTGATACAACCGTTGGTAGGGTGCTTTTCTCTACCATTGTCCCTGAAGAAATCAAATTTGAAGAATACAACAAGCCTCTTGCGAAAAAGGCTTTACAGAAGCTCATAGACCTTTCTTATCGTAGGGCGGGAGCGAAAAAGACGGTCATTTTTGCAGACCGCATGAAGGACATGGGTTACTACTTTGCTACCAAGGCAGCTCTTTCAATTTGTGTGGATAACCTCCATATTCCTTCACGCAAAAAGGAACTCTTAGAAGAAGCAGAGCGTAAGGTCAAGGAAATCTGGGAGCAGTATCACGAAGGTCTTATAACTGACGGTGAACGTTACAATAAAGTCGTTGACGTGTGGGCCACGGTGACCGAAAAAGTCACCGAAGAAATGATCAAAGAAATGGAAACCAAAGAATACGTTGGCCCTGACGGCAAGAAGGTTGTTGGTCCCAGTGGCAACCCCGTTTATATCATGGCGTATTCTGGTGCCCGTGGTTCTAAAGACCAGATCCGCCAGCTTGCGGGTATGCGCGGTTTGATGGCCAAACCCACGGGAGAGATTATCGAAACACCCATTAAGTCTAATTTCCGTGAAGGGCTTTCAGTCCTTGAGTACTTTATTTCCACTCACGGTGCCCGTAAGGGGCTGGCCGATACAGCGCTTAAAACCGCTAACGCAGGGTATCTTACCCGTCGCTTGGTGGATGTGGCCCAGGATTGCACCATTACCGAAGAAGATTGCCAGACCATCGACGGGATTGAAGTAGGCCACCTTATCGAAGGTGGTGAAATCATGGAACCTGTTTGGGACCGTGTCCTCGGTCGTGTTGCTCTTGAGGATGTAGTCGATCCTGTTACCGGCGAGGTCCTTGTGCGTGCTAACGAGGAAATAGACGAAAAAGCCGTTGCCCGTTTGCGTGATGCCGGTATCGAGAAGGTAACCATTCGTTCGGTGCTAACCTGTCAGAGCAAACATGGTGTTTGTGCTAAGTGTTACGGGCGTGACCTTGCTACTGGACGCCTGGTGGAAATAGGTGAAGCCGTAGGCGTGATTGCGGCACAGTCTATCGGTGAACCAGGAACTCAGCTTACCATGCGTACCTTCCACATTGGTGGTACGGCAAGCCGTGCCGCGGAGCAGTCTGAGCACCGGGCCCAGAGCCAGGGTGTGGTCAAGTTCATTAACTTGCGCACGGTGCGCACTGATGAAGGTTATCTGGTGGCAATGAATCGCCAGGGAGAGATTGCCATCATTACCTCTGATGGCCGCGAGAAGGAAAGATATCCTGTAGTTTACGGTGCGCGTATTTTGGTAGAAGAAGGCCAAAAAGTAAAACCAGGAGACCTTCTTGTTGAATGGGATCCTTTTACCATTCCGATTATTACCGAAGTTTCTGGTCGGGTGAAATTCGGTGACATCATCGAAGGGGTGACTGTTGACGAAAAAACCGACCCCATTACCGGTAAAGTCAGCATTATTGTCCGTGAATACAAACACACAGACTATCGCCCACGTGTTTCTATCAAAGACGAACGAGGCCGTACAATCAAAATCCCTGGTAAGGGCTATGCCCGTTATCTCTTGCCTGTGGGAGCTATCCTTACTGTTAACGAAGGGGACGAAGTAAAAGCAGGTGACATTATTGCTAAGATCCCTCGTGAAACCACCAAGACCAAAGACATCACCGGTGGTTTGCCAAGGGTGGCTGAGCTTTTTGAGGCACGTAAACCTAAAGAATTTGCCATTATTAGTGAAATCGATGGCGTGGTTCATTTTGATAAAGAAATCAAGGGTAAAAGAAAACTTATTGTTAAGCCAGAAGTTGGTGATCCCAAGGAATACCTGATTCCCAAGGGTAAGCATATTGCGGTGCATGAGGGTGACTTTGTCCGTGCAGGTGAACCACTAATTGAAGGTTCTCCTAACCCGCATGACATCTTAAGGGTTAAAGGTGTTAAAGGCCTTGCGCGCTTTTTGGTGGAAGAAATCCAGGAGGTTTATCGTCTTCAGGGTGTCCGTATTAACGACAAACACTTTGAAGTTATCGTGCGTCAGATGCTCAAGAAGGTCAAAATTCGTGAGGTTGGTGATACCAACTTCATGATAGGCGAGCTGGTTGACAAAGTTCGTTTTGAAGAAGAAAACGAAAGGGTCCTTGCCCTTGGTGGGCGTCCAGCGGTGGCTGAGCCTCTTATCCTGGGTATTACCAAGGCCTCTCTTGCGGTAGAGAGCTTTCTGGCGGCGGCTTCCTTCCAGGAGACCACCAAAGTGCTCACTGAGGCCTCTTTAGCAGGCAAGGTGGATTACCTGCGAGGTCTTAAGGAAAACATCATTATTGGCCGTCTCATCCCAGCGGGAACCGGGCGGGTGTATTACGACATGAAAGAAGAGCAGCGTAAGCAGAAGACCTCTGCTGAGCTTGCGGCTTAGCTTGAGACGGGCCTAAAAGGGGCGGGTAACCGCCCCTTTTTCATTTTCTAGTTATCTGACAAGTCATCATTCCCAGCTAATTAAGTAGTCTTTTGGCTTCCAGCAAACGATTGAAATTCAACTGCCACTTTTCTTGTAGCCATCTAGTGGTTGCGATAAAATAAAGTATACTTTCAGAAAATATGCCAGAAGGAGAGGAGAATGGAGCCTTTGATTGTAGGTGAAAGAGGCCAGATTACGATTCCCAAAGAAATCAGGAAAAAATATGGAATTAAGCCAAAACAAATACTTCTTCTTGAGGAAAGAGACGGAGAACTGGTAATAAAACCCGCCGTGATAGTGCCCTTAGAAAAACTAAAAAAGCTGGCGCGAGATATTGATCTCGATTTGATTAAAAAATTCTTGCAAGAAAATGAGCTTGAGCCAGAAGAGGAAGAAGAAATTTTGAGGAGCTGGAAGCTTTGATAAAGGTTTTTTTTGATACTAACGTTTTATTTGCTGCCATTTATTCCAACTTGAAAGGTTCATATCCTTCTTTAGCAGTTAAGTTAGCTCTTTCTGGCAAAGTCGAAGGGTATCTTTCCCATTTAGTTTTATTTGAACTTGAAAAGAATGTTTCTTCGAAATGCCCTGATAAAGATCAACTTTTAAGAAAGGTCTTAAAAGATTTTAATATTCTTCAGGACATAGACAATATTTTTGAGGGGCTTCCCGAAGCAGATGGAATACTTCTATCTACCGCTATTTTCCACGGTGTAGATATCTTTTTGACGGGTAACATTTCCCATTTTCAAAAATTTTTCAACAAAAAGATCGGAAGAACTAAAGTAATGGCTCCTAAAGAATTTTGTCTTTGGCCTCGTGTAAAAAACTAGATTTTTTCCTTTTTAGGAAGGGAGATGATGAATTTGCTCCCCTGACCCAGGTCGCTTTCAACTTTTATTTTTCCTTGGTGGGCCTGAATGATGTGTTTCACTATGGCAAGACCTAGGCCGGTACCTGCTTCTTTTACGTCTTTTCCCCGATAAAAACGTTCAAAAATGCGATCTTTTTCAGAATCCCTGATACCAGGGCCCTGGTCCTGCACTACAATTTGCCATTCATTTCCTTTATCTTCCAGGATCACAGATACCACAGTCTCTGGTGGGCTAAACTTGATAGCATTATCAAGTAGATTTATCAATGCTCGCAAAAGGTCATCAAAGCTTCCCCATACCAGTGTTGGCTTACGCGGAGGGATCCAATTAAGAGAGATGCTTTTTTCTTCAGCTTTTATAAACACGGTTTCAATGGCGGTTTGGATCACTTCTTTTAAATCCACATAATCAAAATCATCTTGGGGGATCCCTTGGAGTTCAAGGCGCGAAAGGACTTGTAGCTCTTTAAGAAGCCGTCCAAGCCTTTTAGCATTTTTAAGGATAATCAGGAGGTCATATTGAAATTCCTCAGGTACGTCTTCGATAAGGGTTTCTGCATAGCCCTCTATGGCAGTTAAAGGGGTCCGAAATTCATGGGCAAGATGGGCGATGAAGTCCCGCCGAATGTGAGAAAGTCGCCTAAAAGGAGTCAAATCTTGAAGGATAAGGGCTCCTAAGTCATTTTCTAAAGGGACGTAAGAGATTTTAAAATTGCGATGTGTGGGCCAAAAAAGTTCACGCTCAAAAGAAAAATATTTTTTTTCTTGAACAGCCTTTTCTAGTTCTTCGGAGCGTAAAACCTCAAATAGATTAGGAAGAGAATTTTGATTAGAAAGACCCAAAAAATTAAAGGCCTTGGTATTTAAGAACAAAATTTCTCCGTCTTCACGGAAGATCACTACACCTTCTTCCAGGGCGTTAAAAAGATTTTCAGGGAGTTTTTCTGCTGGCTTTTTTTCAGGAGGGGGAGGTAAAACAGGTTCTTTGGCGTTTTTTCTTCTAAATTTCCAAAAGAAATAGGCCCAGCTTGCCAAAAGGGCCAACACTAAAAAAATGTTAAGCTTTGAAGCGGTATCCAATGCCCCAGACAGTTTCTATCATTTCGGCACAAGGGCCTAACTTTTTGCGAAGCCTGCGCACGTGGGTGTCAACGGTGCGGGCGTATCCTTCAAAGGTGTAGCCCCAGACCTGCTCAAGCAAGATTTCCCGCGTAAGGACTTTGCCTTTGGCCTTGACCAGCGCTAAGAGAAGGTTGAATTCTGTACGGGTGAGCTTTACTTCTTGGCCATCTACTTTTACCTGAAGCGAATTGGGGTCAATGAAAAGCGAGCCTATGTTAATAACCGAAGACGGGGCTTCGGTTTGTTTGACGCGTTTTAAAATGGCCTTTACCCGCAGGCAGAGTTCCTTGGGGCTAAAGGGTTTGACGATATAGTCGTCAGCTCCCATTTCAAAACCAAGAATGCGGTCAAGCTCGTCTCCTTTAGCAGTAAGGATTACTACGGGAATTTCGGCCTGTTCGCGAAAGCGCAAGTATTTGCAGAGCTCAAGACCATCTCCATCAGGGAGCATAAGGTCAAGGACTACCAAGTCAGGAAGGGCTTTATTAATATGTTCCTGGGCTTCGGCTAAATTAAAGGCAAGTTTGGTTTTAAAGCCCTCTTTCTCAAGGGTGCGGGCTACAAGCCTTGCAATATCTTCTTCGTCTTCTACGATAAGTATGTATGACATAGGAGGTCTTTTTATGTTTACCGGTATTGTAGAAGGGTTGGGTGAAATTGTAAAGATTGAATCCAGGGCCAGGGGCAGGGTCTTTTTCATTCTTTCCCCATTCGACCTTGGGGATACTCAAATTGGTGACAGCATTGCGGTAAATGGTGTGTGCCTTACAGTTACCGCTCTCAGTGGAAATCAATTCGCGGTAGATGTATCTCCTGAGACTTTAAAGCGAAGTACCCTTGGTTCTTTTAAAGTAGGCGAAAAAGTCAATTTAGAACGGGCGTTAAGGGTTGGAGATCGCCTGGGAGGGCATCTTGTTACGGGCCATGTAGATGGCATTGGCAAGGTTTTGAAACGCGAATTGCGCGGAGATTTCATTTTTTACACGGTAAAAATTCCAAAAGACCTTGCCCGTTATGTTGTTGAGAAAGGCTCTATTGCCATAGACGGTATTAGTCTTACGGTTAATCAGATTAAAGACGATGAGGTGTCGCTTGCCATTATTCCGCATACAGCCAAGCTAACTACTATTGGTTTTAGAAATCCCGGTGATGAGGTAAATATCGAGGTAGATATTATTGGCAAATACGTAGCGAAGTTGCTTAAGCCTTACGACAAAGGGCTTACCGAAGAATTTTTACGCGAGCACGGATTTGATTAGATGGATGCCAAAGAGCTTGAAAAGGCTTTAGAGGCGGTTCTTTTTGCCGCAGGGCGGGTGGTTACTTTAAAAGAGCTTAGAAAAATCTTTCCTGAAAAGTCGTCTCAGGAGCTTAAAGAAGCCCTCATTTCCCTTAAAGAGCTTTATAAAGACCGAGGAATTACCTTAAACGAAGTGGCAGGGGGCTATCGTTTTGAAACTCGTCCGGATTTTGCGCCTTATCTTCGCCGTCTTATCTTTGGTTCTCCGCCGAAACTCTCCCGGGCTGCCCTTGAAACACTTGCTATTGTTGCTTACAAACAGCCCATCACCAAGGCTGAAGTAGAGGCTATACGAGGGGTTGATAGCAGCGGCGCCCTTCGTAATCTTCTTGAAAAAGACCTGATAAAGATTTGTGGGCGAAAGGACGTTCCAGGTCGGCCTATTCTTTATGGCACAACACCTAAGTTTATGGAAATTTTTGGCTTAAAAGATCTTGCCGAACTTCCCAAACTAGAAGAACTGGAGAAAATGCTTGCCGATGGAGAACATTAGAGAAGAAGTAAAAGAAGAAGCCGAAATCATTCGCCATGCAGGAGAAATTCCTGAAGTGGCCTTTTGGAATAGCCTTCATTTCCTAACAGAAGATCCCGAAGGCCCAAAGTTAAAGCTTTCCCTTGCAGAAGAAGAATACCTGAAAAAGGCCGTAATTGAGCGCTACCTGCTTATCATAGAGCGGGATCTCACTTATGAGAACAAGGGAAAATCCCATTACCGCGGTCTTGAGCGGGCCATTGCCAACTGGAAGCGCATAAGCTCTTTTGCGGAACGGGAAGGTTTTGCGCTTGAGCCTTTGCGTAAAAAAGTCTTAGAATGTTTCCAAATTTATCTTAAAAAGCTCTCAGAAAAAGAATTTTTTCAAGAAAAAGAGCAACTTAAAGAGCTTGCCGGGGTTCTTGGCATATCTTTTAACGAAAATCAATTTAAGGAGCGCTAATCATGGTTTACATGGTCTATGTTACGGCTTCAAATGAAAGCGAAGCCTTAAAGCTTGCCGAGGGAGTCGTAAAGGAGCGTCTCGCGGCTTGTGCCAATGTATATCCCAGGATCAAATCCGTTTATTGGTGGGAAGAAAAGTTACAAACCGATGAAGAAGCGGTGGTTATTTTCAAGACAGCCCCTGAAAAGCTCGAAAAATTGATAAAACGTATCAAGGAATTGCACTCTTATGAGTGCCCTTGTGTTTTGTCCTGGCCAATAGAAAAAGGCCATCATGAATTTATAGCCTGGGTACTAAAAGAAACCAATAGCTGAAAGGAGGTTAAAAATGCCAAAAACAGGTGGGGTCTGGTCAAAAGTTTTTTTAGTTTTGGCCCTGTGTGTCCTGGTTTCCTGCACCTCTACCGGGGTGCAGACAAACGTTGATACTACCGGTCCTTCGGCTCAGCAAGTGCTTACTTACAAAGGCCCCAAGGCGCGTATAGCCGTGGCAAGCTTTAAGTGTAAGGCTGCCAAGTGCTCAGGGCAAATTGGGGCCGGGATTGCGGACATGCTTGCCACTGCCCTTTTCCGTACCGGGCGTTTTATCGTGCTTGAGCGGGGCGAAGGCCTTGAGGCCATTAAAAAAGAACTTGCCCTTGGGCAGTCTGGTTACGTGCGTCCGGGGGCTGCACCTCAGCCCGGTCAGATGGAAGGGGCGGACATCCTGGTAGTAGGTGCGATTACCGCTTTTGAGCCTGAGGCCTCGGGCTTTGGTGCAGGCGGCGTGGTGGTGCCTTTTAAGGTGCCTCTTCTTGGCGGGGTTAAAGTCAAAAAGAAAGAAGCCTATATCGCGGCTGATCTTCGTTTGATAGATGTGCGCACTGGGCGGGTTATAAACGCCACTTCTGTAGAAGGTAAGGCCAGTTCTTGGAATGTTGGCGGTCTCATGGGGACGGTGCTGGGAGATGTTGGTCTTGGAGGTGGCCTTGAGGTTTATCGCAACACCCCCATGGAAAAGGCCGTACGCGTTATGCTTTATAACGCAGTTCAGGCCATCTCTCAGCTTGTGCCTGAAAACTACTACCGCTGGGGCCAAGATACCCAGGGCTTTAACAAGCCACCTGTGACCCCTAAACCTGCTGCGGTTTCCACCACACAGCCTTCTGGGGGAGTTATCCCGTCAGGGGTCATCCAGGGTGGTGCCGGCACTTTTATGCCTGGATCAAAAGTCCTTTTTGCCGAGGACTTCTCTGGCTATAACATCGGCGATATTCCCAAGAGCCTTTTGATTCGCAAGGGGCAGGTGGAAGTGGCGGCCTTTTCCGGTAAAAAATGGCTAAGGGCCCTTTCGGGCAATGTCGAAGCCATCAAAAAAATAGACCTTCCCGAAAACTTCGCCGTGGAATGGAGCGTTTATTTTAGTGGAAGTCATTGGGATTTGGGGCATGCTATGTTCTTGGGTTATCCAAGAAAGACCGATAAGCCTGACGTCTTTTCTTGGACTTCTAACCGAGAAAATCCCACATGGAGCGGGCAGTGGATAACAACTATAAAACTAAAGCCTAAGATAATTCATCACTTTGCCGTGCAGCAAAAAGACGGCATGATAAGAATCTTTGCTGACGGACACCTGATTTACAAAGAACCAGTAGGCGGCGGCATCGTGGGGGCCAAACTTCCCAATCGGGACGCCGTAAGCTTTGTCATCTGGGGAGAAAACCCCTCTGAAGGAAAGGAATGCCTCATCACAGATATCAAGATAACTGCGTATTAAAAAATTGGGGCGGTGATTTTTCACCGCCCTATACGGAGGTTTTATGGACGAGGCGTTTATTAAATCACTCTTGCCCAGAGAAAGAATAGACGAATTTTTCGAGGCCTTTTATTTTGGCGAAGAGCCAGCATATTTTCTTGAGTTAGGGCTTCGTGAATGGGCGCCTGAGGCAGGAAAGATTGTCCTTGAACTCAGGCTTTCGGCAAGGCCTGGGATGTGTCTGGCCTGCAATCTTACCTCAGGGCTCCCTGCGGTTTTCAAGAAACACCCCATTTTGAATCTTGAGGGCATAGTCCAGGAAATCGCCCAAAAGATTGGTCCCGAGTACCAGGTTCTTTCCTGGGACCTTGGCTGGACAGAACAGATTAACCGCGATCTTCACGTAATTCCTTTGGTGATAAAAGTGGGAAAGGCAAAATAACTTAAAAGGAGAAGAAAATGGTCAAAAAAATACTTTTTCTGGTGGCCCTTTTGCTTGTTCCAGGGCAAGTGCTTGCTTATAACCTTCCTTCCTACAGGGAGCTTTGTAAAAAGCTAGTTGATCTTTCCGGCTGGAAGGCCGAAGAGTGTACCGGGATTAATGCCACGAATCCCATGGGAGAGGTTGCCTCTGCCACGCGCACCTACACCAGAGATAAGCAAGAGCTAAATGTTCAGCTAGTCTTGGGAGCTGCAGCTATGGCCGCCGCAGGTCCTTTAGCTTATCAACACTATTTTGAAATGGACTCTCCTGAGGAATTCGTAAAAATTACCACCATAGACGGCTTTCGGGTGGGTATCCAACATAACAAGAATGATCGCAGCGGAACACTTGCTGTGTTTTTGACTGAACCTCCCAAAACCATGGATCCTGCAAGTATCAGCCAGATGGCTATGCTGGTGGTTGTCTATCAGAATATGGACTGGAAAGAAGCCCTTTCCTGGGCCAAGAAGTTTGACTGGAAGTCCCTAAAAAATTCTCTAAAGTAAACTTGCCTCATTTGGTAGTGTGAGCGGTTCTGGAAAGTCCGGTTTGTCTTCTTTCCAATCGGCAAAAGTGCTGATGGCTAGGATCAATTCGCTGTGTTTTTCCAGTTTGGGGAGAGGAGCATTGATTTTGTGGTTGAGATTGCCCACGAGGATGACTTTAGGGCCGTCTGAGCTCTGGCTCTGGATTTTTTACCGGCGTGTTAGAGGAGCCAGGCGGCATAGATTCGTTGGATCCAGCTCCTTTTTGAGCTAGGGCGGTCCTCCTTCTCGAGGGATTTTGAGGAAGGAGGTTAGACGATTTCGAATAGATTTTGATTTTAAATGAGGCAAGCCGTTTCCTTTACAAAAGGAAATAATTTTGATAAAATTTCCTTGGCAAAATGAAAGAAATTCTCAAGATTATCATAAGGGAGTTTCACACTGAGGTTCTTCCCTCTCTGATAACAAGAGATCTTAGTTTTCCCCTAGATTCTGAAAAGATCATAACCCTGGTAGGCCCGAGGAGAGCGGGAAAGACCTATCTATTCTATCAGCACATCAGGAAACTTCTTGAAAAAGGGATCCCTAAGGAAAAAATCTTCTATCTGAATTTTGAAGATGAAAGGCTCGATCTCATCCCTCAAACTTTAGATCTTATCCTCCAGGCTTATCGGGAGCTTTATCCCGAGCTTGACCTTAGGGAATGTTACTTCTTTTTCGATGAGGTTCAAAATGCCGAAGGCTGGGAAAGATTCGCGAGGAGGCTCTATGATAGGATTTCCAGAAATATTTTCCTTACCGGTTCAAACTCCAAACTTCTCTCTCAGGAAATAGCCACTTCTCTGAGAGGGAGAACCCTTAAGTATGAAGTTTTTCCCTTGAACTTCAAAGAATTTCTCAGATTTAAAAATTTCGATTTCGATCCCGAAAAGGATTTTTACAGTCCCAAGAAAAAAGCCCAACTGGTTCATTATTTTGAAGAGTATCTTTCCTTTGGAGGGTTTCCAGAGGTGGTCTTTCTTCCCAGGGAACTCAAGCTTAAAACCCTTCAGGAATACTTTGAAGTCATGCTTTACAGAGACCTTGCTGAAAGATACCAGATCAAAGACACCTTGGTTTTGAAATACTTTTTGAAAAGGTTGGTGGAAAACACGGGCAAGATCCTTTCCGTTCACAAGATCTACAACGAACTCAAATCTCAGGGAATAAGAGTAGGAAAGGACACCCTTTATAGATACCTGGAATATGCCGAGAACATTTATTTTGTGAGGCTTTTAAGGAAACACTATCGTTCTCTGGTCAAATCAGAGCTTGCAGAAAAGAAGGTTTACCTTATAGATCCCGGCCTCTTGAGGAGCATAAGGTTTTTGGGAGATAGGGAAAAAGGGATCCTTCTTGAGAACACTGTTTTTAAGGAGCTTTTGGTTTCGGGGGCCAAGGTGGTTTATTTCAAAGAAAAAAAAGAGTGCGATTTTATAGTCAACGAAGAGCTGGCGGTTCAAGTAAGTTATGATCTAAGCGATGAGGATACTTTGAAGCGGGAAATCGAAGGCCTCAAGGAAGCCTGTAAATATTTTGGATTGAAAAAGGGGATTATTGTTACTTTTGACGAAAAGTATAAGATTGATATAGGAAACAATTTTAACACATATAGTATACCCGCTTATGAATTTATATTCGGACTTTAGTTTTTTTATCTCTAATTTCGATAAGGGATGTCATTGTTGATAAAGACGATATTTCATCTCTAGAAACTCCAAAGATAGCTGGATAATAATCTCAGGAAAAGACTCTACTTGACTTCTCTTAACTCTTAACCGGAGTTTTTAAGCAACAAAAAGCGTCTTCCCTTTATCGTCCTGATACTGTGGCTACTGGCCTGTTCCGGCAAAAGTAGTTCAAACTTAAGGGTCACCAACAGCGAAGTCTTGCTTCAGATTTCAACCAATTCAGCAATTAACATTTCCCTATAAAATATATGTCAAAATCAAGAAAAAACTTTCTGGCAGAGGAAGGCTTCTTTTGCTTGAGATTTGAGTTTCGTCTTCCCTCCGATAAATAGCGGAAAGTTTTTGGCACCATGCCCCACAGGTAACCCTGCCACTACAGGGCCTTGAAAATATTCGCAGATTAATTCTTTTAAAGCGCAAGCATCTATGTCTTTAAATTCTCCCAGGGCAAGACCAGAAATTTCAGCAAAAACTCCAGCATGATAAAGCTGGGTGAACATGCGGTCCAAACGATAAAGGTCTTCGTTTATTTCCTCGAAAAAAAGGATTTTTCCTGAAACATCCGGGAACCATTTGCTTCCCAAAAGACTTACAAAGGAAACAAGATTACCTCCCAAGAGGAGGCCTTCTGCGTCACCTTCCTGCCAGCACTTGCCAACAAGATAAACGCCTTTTCCGTGAAAAAGAGTCTTCTTTAGTGCTGCTACGGCGCATATACTTGTCTCATACAAAGAACTGACTACCGGGGCGTGCAAGGTCATTAGTCCAAAGCGAGTGGCGAAATAATTGAGCAGGATACTCACATCACTAAAACCTATGAGCCAGAAGGGTTTTTTTATGTTTTCCAGGCATTCATCAAGCAGAGGAAGAATCCTTAAGGCGCCGTAGCCTCCCCGGCTGGCCCATAAAAAATCATACCCTGAGCTTAAAAGAGCGATCAGATCCCAGGCACGTTCATGGTCTTTACCCGCTAGATAACGACATTTTTGAAAGCAATTTGGGGAAACTTCGATGTTAAGCCCCCAGCTTTCCAAAAACTCAAGGTTTTTTTGGAATTTTTCGAAATCTACCGCCCCTGAAGGAGAAAAAATGGCCCCTTTGGAACGTGAGGTAAGCAGCGGAGGAATCATTAAGCTTTTTTGGTGAACCAAATTATGAGACCCTCTAAAGTAAGGTTTGGCTCAACCTCCTCAATACAAGTTGTCATTTCTTTCATTATACGTGCTAACCCGCCAGTGGCAATAATTTTTGGCTTTTTTTCGAATTCTTTGCTCATGCGGGCCACCAGCCCGTCAGTCAACGCGGCAAAACCCAATAGTACTCCACTTTTCATAGCAGAGATGGTGTCTTTGCCAATTGCTTCCTCAGGAGGGCGCGAGAGCTCCATCCTGGGTAAAAGAGAGGTTTTGTGGAAAAGAGTTTCCGCTGCGGCAAGGATGCCAGGGGCAATGGCGCCTCCCAGGTAGGCCCCTTCGTGAGATACACAATCAAAAGTAGTCGCTGTGCCGTAATCTACAATGATAAGGCTTTGGCGGTATTTTTCCCAGCCTGCCAGGGCATTTAGCACTCTGTCTGCCCCTACCTCACAGGGATATCTTAGTTTGATGGGGATGCCGATTTTTTCAGGCGAGACCACGAAAGTTTCCTTTATTCCGTAAAGAGAGGCCATTTCCTGCCAGGTTTTGGTAAGAGGAGGCACCACCGAGCCTATTAAAATGGTCTTAACTTCAGCCAAGGAAAAATCTTTGAGTTGTAAGATTCCGTTTAAACGTAAGGCAAGTTCGTCTGGCGTTTGGCGCAGGTTTGAAAAGATACGAAACCTGTGGCAAAGCCTTTGCCCCTCAAACAAACCACAAGTGGTGTTTGTATTTCCGATATCAACAGCTAGAATCATGGTGTTTTCTCGTTTTCCACGTACCAGACAACCCAGCTGTTTTCCTCTTCGCGGCCTTTTATTTTAGCATAAGGCCAGAGGGCCGCCTTAAGTTCGTCTTCCATGGCAGGCGAAAATCCAGAGAAAAGATAATGCCGGTTTTGCCAAAAAGACGGAAGGCCAAAAAGGTCAAGCAAAAGGCCCTTGAAGAGGTTTCCAACTACCAGGTCTGCTTGAAAGGGCACCAGGGTTTTTACGTCAGCGTGGATCACCTCAGTCTGGTGTAAAAGATTGTTCAAGGCCAGGTTTTTGCGGGTGAGTTCCACGCAAAGGGGGTTAAAATCCGCAGCAAGCACTTGAGCTCCAAGGAAAGCGGCAAGAAGGCTCAAAAGCCCTGCTCCGCAGCCAAGGTCTGCTACTTTTTTAAAAGGGCCTTTTTCCTGCCAAAGTTGGTATATCCATTTAAGGCAAAGTTTGGTGGTAGGATGATTTCCTGAGCCGAAGACTATGCCTGGATCAAAAACAAGGCCCGGGCCATTTTCCCAGACAGGTCTTAATGTCACGTGGCCGATTTCAAGGGTCTTTACCTGGCGGCCCTCACCCCAGTCATCATAAGAAACCTCTGCCTTGTCTTCGATTTTGAGGCCTAGTTTTTGGGCAATTTTTTCTAATAACTCGTCTTTAGGACGGTGAAAGAAAACTATGGCAAGGCCGTCTTCTTCCCAACAGCCGATAAAATCTTCGTCTTTTATTTGATGTAGCTCAGGATGTTTTTTATCAAAGGAATAAAGATAAAGTTTATGGTACTTTTGATGATGACCGCGCAGCATTACAAAACCTCTCCTTTTGTTTTATGTAGTAATCAAAGTTGGGATAATAATCAGGGTCAAGTCTTGCGCGCGCCTCTGCAAGGATACTGTAAAGGCACGCTTTTTCAGGATTTTTGTTAGCAAACCAGGCCTCAGCAAGGGTGTCTAAATGTATGGCTGTTAATTTCTCCGACGTGGCTTCAAGGGCGAGTTTTAAGGCTCTTTTAGGATTACGCAAATTTTTGTCTTTGCTGGTAACGAGAATCCAGGCCATGTTATTTAAGACTTCCGGGTCTTTTTCAAATTTTAAGGCCATTTTATACCATTTAAGGGCGTCTTTTTCCTTTCCAAGCTCGTAGGCAAGGTGGCCCAGGTAGGTAAATGTTTCTTTTGAAGGAAAGATGCTGGCCTCTTTTAAGAATTCACCATAGGCCAAATTAAGTTTAGCCTTCTCTTCTAGCTGTTTGGTGGGCAAACGTGAAAGCCCAAGAATTAAGGCTAGGGAGAAGGCCAGGTAAAACGTAAGCCATTTTTTGACTTTTTGATGGTGTTTGGCAATGAGAGTAGGGTCTTTTTCTGCGGCCAGTAAAAATTCAATGCGCTGGCGAATGCTATAGTGATGCCAGCTTGGAAGGTCTTCGGTGTTTCCCGAAAGGGCGGCAATTTTTTTAAAGGCTTTTATCAAACCATGAGCCGTGCCCAGGCTTTCAAGGCAATAAAGATCAGCCTGCCGTTCAAAGTTCCGCAAGAAAAATCCCAGCAAAAAGCGAAAATAAAGGACCACGCTTATCAGCAGGCCAAGGGTCATAAAGGCTTCTGGCAGAAGAAGCCCCTGTCCGCCGAAAACGTCTAGGAGGTCAGGCCTTGGAAAATAGGCAAGGAACAATAAATAAAGCGGCATGAATACAAAGTAGATGATAAGGCTAAATAATACGAAAAATACCAATAACCAGAACATGTGGTGGCGTTTTATATGGCCAACTTCATGGGCCACCACAGAGAGGACCTCTGCTTCTTCGAGAGCAGCAAGGAGCCCGCGGGAAATCAGAAGATAACGAAGTTTGGGGATAACACCTATTACGCCTGCAGTGAGTAGGCGACCGTCAAAAGTCTCCCAGAGATAAATTTCCCCAAGGCGGGCCTTTTCCCTGGCAAGGTAGGAAGATATAAGCTGCCTCAGATTGCTTTCAGGAAGCGGCCTACAATTCCATGCCCTTACTGCAAGAGGTGCCATAAGCACTACCAGGGCACCTACGAAACATCCAAAATAAAAGAGTTCCGCCCATATGCCACTTACAGGAAGGTGCTTTTCTAAAACGAAAAAAAGCAAATTTATGAGAAACCACGGAATCAAAAAGGGTAGCAGGAGCTTGAAGTGTGAAATGACATAAGAAGACGGAGAGAGCTTGGCTAGGGCAGAGCGTTTTTCATAAAGGGCTGAAAGCCACCATATCAAGAAAAGATAGTGAAAAAAGAGGATAAGGCCTGAAAGGTCTTTTAAAAACTCTTTTTGAAAGGGAAGGAAGGCGGGAATTTCAAGCAAAATTACATCAAGGCTAAACCACAGAAAAGCAAAAAGTTTGAGTAAAGATTGTGTTCGGATGAAGTCTATGGGGGAATAAGTTTTTTTAAGTTTGAAAAGGGTGATACCGATAAAGCATATCTCTTTTAAAACCCAGAGGGCCAGGACTTCAGGCCACGTAAGCACAGCTTGAGCTGGCCAGCCTGAGAAAAGTAAAATGGCTAGAATTAAATAAATGGCATCGGTATATAACACGAAAAGCGATTATATACCCAAGACCTTTAAAGGGAAGACCTAAATTACCTGAGCCCAGCCTTCTTGGATTGTTTCGCGCACAAAAACAAGATGCTCAAGGATTGTTTCGTAAGTACCTGGGCTTAAGCCGATTTTTGCTAAAAGCGGGGTTACGTCACCTTTTTGCCCGCCTGGGACCTCGGCAAGTCCAAGGTTATGCACAGTGGTATCGGCAATTTTTATCACCGCGGGTTCTAGCAGGAATTTTCCTTTGTAATAAGGGTTATGGTGAAAACGCGCGGTGGTGATGAATTTTTCTGGAAGCCCCCAGCGCTGCAAAAGCCAGCGCCCCATCCAGGTATGGGCAAGCCCTGCTTCAAGCTCCACCAAAAGCAGCTCCCTTTGGCTTTGTTCTTGCTCTTTCAAAATTTCTTCGAATTGTTCGGGAAAAAGATGAAGGGATAGCAGACGGCCAACGTCATGAAGAAGCCCTAAAGTGAAAAATAAATCTTCGTTTTCAGCCTCAATAGCTTGCGCAATAATACGAGCGGTAATGCCAGTGGCAATGGCATGTAGCCAAAATTCTTTAATATCAAAGGTTCTTACGTTTTTAAGGGGCTTAAACACGCTGAAGACGCAAATACTAAAGGCGATTTCACTTACTTCTTTGATCCCCAAAAGGACAATGGCCCTCTCAAGGGTATCTATCTCTTTTGAGGAACTAATATAAGCTGAGTTTGCCACAGATAAGATCTTGGCAGTGATGGCCTGGTCATATTTTATGACTTCTTCTAATTCTGAGATGTCAGGTTCGCCTGAAAGCAGATCTAACAGGCGGTAAGCAACTTCCGGAAGGGTGGGCAGTTTTTTTACTTCTAGGATCTTATTTTGTGGAGCACGCAGGGCTAGCATATCAATAACCCCTTCTTGGCAGGCACTTTCCTGACCGCTTAATTTCCTGGCAGTGTTTTTTGCCATGGTGTCCCTCCTAGGCTGAATCATCGGATGGGAGAGGAGAAAACATTAATCTTTGAGACCTTTACAAAATGCCTGGATCCGTTCCTATTTTTTCTACGAAAAATGGGACAGATCCTAGGAAAAAGACTGCGTAGGCGTACAAGTTGTTTCGCGGACGTTCTGAGGGAGCTAAATTTTGATCAGCAATTTACCAGGTGCCCACAGGCGGTTTTTTTCGATGATGTGTCTTACTTCTACGCCCATTGAAGCTAATTTTTGGCTGATAAAGCGTCTGTGGCACTTCCAGGGGAATTTTTCCGCACATACAATTACGCTTTTTTCCTGAGCAATGAGTTGAAGAAGTCTCTTAAGGCCCTTTTCAAATTCTTTGGTGTCCATGTATTTTTCATAGCCGCCCTTGCGAAAGCCGCCTAATTCTTTGCCTAGCCAGTGATAGTGAATCCCGGCACTTGTAAGAAGTTTTGCAAGATTTTCGCGATCAAAATGGGGAAAACGTTTGCTCTTGGGAAAAGACCGAACGTCAATAACCTGTTTTATGTTGTGTTTTTTGATTATTTCCAGAAACTCTTCTCTGCTGCGGTTTGAAGTCCCCAGGGTAAAAACTACCAATTTGCTAGGGTCTTGTTTTTGTTCCTTCATGGTCTATCTTTTACTCTGAATCAAAAAATAAAGGGAGGAAACTGTATGCCGATATATGAATTTGTATGTAAAGACTGCCGTCATATTTTTGAAAATCTTTGTTTTACAGAACAAGATGTAAAACAGACCCGCTGTAAACGTTGCGGTAGCAAAAACGTAAGCAAGCTTGTCTCTACTTTTAGTAGCCGGGTAGGAGCAGGTTCTGGAGGTAGTTTTAGCGGTGGTTTTTCTGGAGGAAGCACCTGTGGTGGCCTAGGTGGTTTTTCTTGAGCTTAAGTTCCTTGCTGCGGAGCAGCAAATAACATGCTAGAGCCCATTGTTTCGTTTATTTTGCGTACTACGGAGCAGCTGGGGTACCCGGGCATAATTATTCTTATGGCCCTTGAGTCCTCGTTCTTTCCTTTCCCAAGCGAGGTCATCATCCCCCCAGCTGCTTATCTTGCCGCAAAAGGCAAGATGAACATTTGGCTTGTTATAGCTTCTGGCATTCTCGGAAGCCTTTTAGGTGCATGGTTTAATTATTATCTGGCCCTGCGTCTGGGGCGTCCGGCCCTTGAGCGCCTTATTCTGCGCTACGGTAAGTTTTTCTTCTTGCCTCCTGATCTCCTCCCAAAGATGGAACGCTTTTTTGCAGAACACGGGCACGTAAGCACCTTCGTAGGCAGACTAATTCCAGGGGTGCGCCAATACATAAGTCTTCCTGCAGGGCTTGGGCGCATGAATCTTCCTCTTTTTTCTTTTTACACAGGCCTTGGAGCAGGAATATGGGTATGTGTGCTAGCTGCTGCAGGCTACCTTCTCGGAGCTAAAGAAGAACTTCTTAAAGAATGGCTTCATCGTAGTTCTATTTTCCTAATGTTTTTTGCCCTGCTGATAGTGGCGGTTTACGTGTACTTTAAAAGACGCAAGACCATAAAAACTTAACAAGACCTTGGCAAAAACGGGATCTTAGGTCTCAACTTACCTTGAAAACGGCTTTTAATTTGAACATTTTTTCAGCAGGGAAGTGCCGGGGGATTAGCCCAGTTTCTCTGGCGATTTCTTTTAAAATGCGTTCAATGGCCTCCCAATCTTTGGCTACCAAAGTAAACCAGATGTTATAAGGGTGTTTTCTGAGATAACAATGGGTTACTTCTGGATGGGCAGCTATTTTTTGGGCTATGGCTTCGCGTTCTTCTTGAGGGGCTTTCACCGCGCAAAGAGTGGTTACGAAACCAAGCCTTAGGGAGTCAATGCTTGCACCAAAATGGCGCAAGATCCCTTGTTCTTTCAGTTTTTTAAGACGGGCAAGGGTTTCTTCTTGAGAAATTCCCACCCTTGCCCCTATTTCGCGAAATGGCTCTGACACTAAAGGGAAATCATCCTGGATGATTTCCAGGAGCTTTTTATCAAGCTCATCAAGCACTTTATACCTCTATTTTAACTACTTCGTAAACGCGCAGGCCTTTAGGGGTTTGAACTTCTACCTCGTCACCTTCTTCTTTTCCAATGAGGGCTCTTCCCAAAGGAGAAGTAACGGAAATTTTTCCGTTTTCTACGTCTGATTCATAGGGCCCAACCAGCTGATAGGTAACTTCTTCGTCGGTATCAAGGTTAAGAAGGGTAACTTTTACACCAAACTGAACCCGGCTAGGAGGGCTTTTGGGAATGTCTACTACTTCTGCACGGGCCAGGCGGTCAGAAAGCTCTTGAATACGCCCTTCAATATGGGCCTGTTTTTCTTTGGCGGCATGGTACTCGGCGTTTTCTGAAAGGTCTCCGTGAGCACGGGCTTCTTCTATGGCCTTGATGACTTTTTGCCTTTCTTGAGTTTGCAAGCGGCGCAATTCTTCGCGCAATTCTTCATAGCCTTGACGAGTCATAGGGATACGTTCCATAAGCATCCTCCACCCATGATTGTTAATTAGAACTTAATAATAAAAAAACCGCACAGTACCTGTGCGGCATCTTTTTAAAAAAATTGTAAAAGTTTTGAGTTTAAAAGAGCAAATCGAGCACAACAGCTATAAATAATACCATACTTATCGCACCGTTAAAGGTGAAAAATGAAAGATTTAGACGACTTAAATCATCTGGACTGATAACCACCCGCTGGGCGATAAATAGGCCAAGGGTAATTAAAAGCCCAGCAAAATATATCCAGGAAAGATGGGCTAAAAAGCCCACCAACACAAAAAGTCCAAAGGCTATAGCATGGAAAACCGCAGAAAATAAAAAGGCTTTTCTTTTACCAAACTTAGCAGGGATGGATTTAAGCCCAATCTTGCGGTCAAACTCTTCATCTAGGCAAGCGTAAAGGATATCAAAACCCGCTACCCAGAAAAGGACCGCCAAGCTTAATACCAGAGGAACGGTATCAAAACTCGGTTTTACAGCAATCCAGCCTGCCAGCGGGGCAAGCCCGATGGCAAGCCCTAAAAACACGTGGCAGAGCCAGGTAAAACGCTTGGTGTAAGAATAGGCAAGCACTATAACCATGGCTATGGGAGAGAGCTTAAAGGTCAGAGGATTCAGTGCTGCCGCACAAGCAAAGAAAATCCCCAAGGAAATAAGAAAGAAACACCAGGCTTCGGTTTTTTTAACAGCTCCGGTAACAAGCGGACGTTCCTTGGTGCGGGGATTTGCCGCATCAAAGGGTAGGTCCACAATGCGGTTAAACGTCATAGCTGCGGTGCGTGCACCAACCATGGCTCCCAGAATAAGCAGGCATTTTTCTGCAGAAGGCACTCCCTTAGCTGCTAAAAAAGCACCGGTAAAGGCAAAGGGTAAGGCAAAAATCGTGTGTTCAAATTTGATCATGTCAAGGAGAATACGAATCTTGCGCCACATTTAATTTATCCCCCGCCAGCGCTTAAGATTTTCCACTTCAAAGCCCAGGAATTCTAACAGGCGATTTGCAAAAAATGCTATCATTTCTTCAAGGGTTTTGGGCCGATGGTAAAAAGCCGGCATGGCCGGATAGATGATAGCACCTGCTTCACTTACAGCAAGCATGTTTTTGAGATGAATCTGGTTAAAAGGGGTCTCCCGTACCACCAGGACAAGAGGGCGCCTTTCTTTTAGCATTACGTCTGCTGCCCTGGCGATGAGGTTTTTGGCAAACCCCTGGGCTATGGCCGCCAAAGTGCCCATGGTGCAGGGGATAATCACCATGGCCTGATAGTTAGCCGAACCACTTGCAGGGGGAGCAGCAATTTCTTTTTCAAAAAAGATTTTATCCGCAAAACGCGAAAGGTCTTTCACTGATAAACCGGTCTCTAGAGGCAATACTTTTTCCCCTGCCTTGGAGATGATGATGTCGCAAGGAATGCCTTTTTGCTGCAAAAGTTCTAAGAAAGCTATGGCATAAGGGCTTCCACTTGCACCGGTGATGGCAACTAGGATTTTTTTCACGATTTTTGCTCCTTTTTAGCAGCTTCGCGGGCCAGACGGTCACAGCGTTCGTTTTCAGGGTGCCCGGCATGGCCTTCCACCCAGCGCCATTCAACCTGATGTTGGGTAGTAAGTTCGGCCAGGTGTTTCCAGAGATCCTGGTTCTTCACAGGTTTTCCGGCACTGGTGCGGAAGTTGTTCTTGACCCAACGGGGAAGCCACTTGGTGATGCCGTCTTTAACATAGCGAGAGTCGGTATAAATAACCACTTTGCAAGGTTTTTTAAGACTTTCTAAGGCTTTTATCGCTGCCAAAAGTTCCATGCGGTTGTTAGTGGTGTGGGGTTCACTTCCCGTGACGATTTTTTCTTGGCCTTGGCACTTTAAGATAGCAGCAAACCCGCCTGGCCCTGGGTTTCCCAGGCAGGCGCCGTCCACGTAAACTTCAACTTCTGGCAAGGTATTGCTTTTTTGGCCTTCAAATTCGCTAAGGATTTCAAGGCCTGCACTGGTGCCAAGGCGTTCGGCACCTGCTTCAATCAAGGCCAGGGCTTGCTTAAGAGTCCGGATGCCACCTGCAGCTTTTACTTTTATGCGGCCGTAGGCCCTTTCATGTAAAAACTTTACATCTTCTAGGGTGGCCCCTCTGGAGCCAAAACCTGTGGAAGTTTTGACATAGTCAATGCCTGCTTCTGCCAAAGTGTCCACCAGTATGGCCATTTCATCTTGATCAAGATAACCGCATTCGATGATGGCCTTGAGCACTGTTTCAGGAAGGGCGCTTCGTAACTCCTGGGCTTCACCACTTATAAATTCAAAGCGTTTTTCTTTGACCCAGCGCAAGTTGATAACAAAATCGATTTCTTGGGCTCCAAGAGCTGCCATCTCCCTTGCTTCGTAAGCCTTTACCGAGGTAATTTGAAAACCCAAGGGGAAACCTACCACCGTGCAGATTTTTACCGGAGAGTCTTTTAAAAGTTCCTTGGCCAGGGGGACAAAAGTTGGCGCTACACAAATGGCTGCTACTTCGTAGCGCCTTGCGCCTTCACAAAGTTTCTTTATATCACTGGCAGTTGCCGTGGGTGATAGTAAAGTTAAGTCGATAAATTTTGCCAAATCTTTTACGGAGGTAATTTTTCTCATGGCCAAATATTATCCCATCTTTCTTAAGATTGAGCAAAAAACTTGTGTGGTGGTTGGAGGCGGAAAGGTAGCTTGTCGCAAAATAAAAAGCCTTCTTGAGGCTGGTGCCCGGGTGCGTGTTATTGCCCCCCATGTAATAGACGAAATAGCCAAGATGGCTGAAGAGGGCCGGGTTGAGCTTCTTAAACGCCCTTACCAGAAAGGTGACCTCAAAGGGGCTGTGCTGGTATATGCTGCCACTGACGATCCCAAGGTCCAGGAAGAAGTGTTTTCCGAAGCAGAAGAGCTCGGGATCTTTTGCAACGTAGTTGATAAGCCCAGGCTTTGCTCTTTTATAGTGCCTTCTTTGGTTAAAAGAGGAAGGCTCCAGCTTGCTATTTCCACCTCTGGGGCAAGTCCTGCGCTGGCACGCCGCTTACGGGAACAATTAGAACAGGAATTTGGCCCGGAATACGAAGAATACCTTGAGCTCATGGCCAAATGGCGTGAGGAAATCCTTGCCCGGGATCTTAGCGAAGAAGAAAGGCGTCGGATTTTTGAACACCTAGTCCTTGCCCCGGTCCCTCTTTGGCTTAAACGTGGTGAGCGCCATCATGTCAAATCTTTGGCTGAAACTTTTGACCTTCCTTTTGAGGAATGATGCATTTTTTCAGCAAGACTTTTGAGCTTGCTGAGTTCTCTTTTACCGCTATTTGGGACGAAAAAGGAAGGCTTTGGCATCTTTGTTTTGGGGGGAAACCTGGCCTTCATTTTCTAAAACGTCTGAGAAAAATTTGCCCTGTTGAGGATTTTGACACCCCGCCTGAGGGCTTTACCGAGGGCCTTAATGTGGAACTTTCCCTTTACCTAGAAGGCAAGCATAAAAAGCCCCGGTATCCGGTTTTTCTTTTGGGAACTAAGTTTGAAAAAGAGGTTTGGCAAACGCTTTTAGAAATCCCTTACGGCGAGGTGCGCACTTATTCCTGGCTTGCCCAAAAAATAGGGAAACCAAAAGCCTGCCGGGCGGTGGGGGGAGCACTTGCCCGCAATCCCCTTCCTATTTTTTTCCCATGCCATCGCATTGTCAGTGAAAAAGGCCTTGGGGGCTTTAGTGCCGGCCTTCAAGTCAAAAAGAAGCTACTTTCCCTTGAAGGCGCTTTGTCAATAGATTGACGCTAGTTCTGGCTGTTTTCTTATTTCTCTTGTCCTAAAACCTTTGTACATCTTAGGTTTCCGGTCTTTTCTTTTTTTGGCACTTGCTTTGCAAAGTTTTTTTTGCGAGGAGGTTCTCATGGCAGAAAAAGACAAAAAGGCCAAAGAAGGCGAAGAGAAAAAGGGCGGCAAGAAGTTTTTAATTTTTATTATTCTGGGTGTCTTACTTCTCGCCGGTGGTGGGGCCGGTGCTTATTTTTTGCTTTTTGCCAAAAGCAGCCCCCCTCCCGAAGAGCAACCGGCCCCCGAACCACCAGAGCCAGAAGTTGGCCCCTTTCTACAACTTGATCCTTTTGTAGTGAATCTTGCAGATCCTACGGGGCACCGCTATTTGCGCGCGAAAATCACCCTTGAGTTTCGCAATGACAAGGCCTATCAGCTGGCAAACGATCGTATCCCTCAAATAAACGACGCCATTATTATGGTTCTTTCTAGCAAAACCGTAGAAGAAGTCCTTTCTCCTGAAGGAAAACTTGAGCTGCGTCTTGAGCTCATACGTAAGCTTAATGATCTCCTTGGGCCTAATACCGTAAAAAACATTTATTTCACACAGTTTGTGGTGCAGTAATGAGTGAGATCCTCTCACAGGACGAAATCGATGCCCTTTTAAGCGGGATTGACGAAGGGGCGGTGGATACCACCCCTGAGGAGCCTGCTTATAGCGAGGAGGACGTTCGTCCCTTTGATTTCAGAAACTATACCGTCTCAGCCCGGCTCAAGATGCCAGGGCTTGAGGTGGTAAACGATTATTTTGCCAGAGGCTTTCGCAGCACCCTTTCTTCTCTTTTACGTGAGGTGGTTGATATCGTAGCCCTTCCTATCAAGTTAGAGCGTTTTAAGGATTTTTTGAACCGCATTCCCGTGCCTGCTTCCCTTCATCTTTTTAAGCTTGAGCCGCTTAGGGGGCAATGCCTTTTTAATTTTGAAAGCCGTCTGGTTTTTGCCTTTGTGGAAAGATTCCTTGGGGGAAGCGGCCGTCGGATGACCCGCGTAGAAGGCCGCGAGTTCACCATTATTGAACAGAGGCTTATCAAGCGTGTGGTGGAGGCTGCTCTTCAGGAGCTGGAAAAGGCCTGGCGCGGCATCCACCCGGTAAAACCCCAATACGTGCGCAGCGAAATTAACCCCCAGTTTGCCAGGGTGATGCAGCCTGATGAAACCGTGGTGGTGTGCACCTTTAACCTTGAGCTTGAAGACTTAAAAGGCGAAGTCCTTATTTGCTATGGTCTTGGTACGCTTCAGCCTGTTAAAGCCAAGCTTTACTCGCCTTTTCAGAGCGACGAAGACGCAGATCCCTACTGGCGCCAGCAGCTCGAAGAGATCATCCGTTCGGTGGCGGTGGAACTGCTAGTGCCTTTGGGTGGAGCCGAGGTCTCTGGGCGCGAACTACTTGATCTCTCCGAGGGCGACATCATCGAGCTTGATGCCAAGATTGATGAACCCCTTCCAGTTTATATCGAAGGCATCAGAAAGATGCTGGCAGAGCTTGGTGTTTACCGGGGCCGTAAAGCCTTGCGCGTTATTGATTTTATCAAAGAGGAGTAGCTTATGTCTGATGAACTCAGGCAAGATGACATTGATGCCCTTTTAAACCAGGAAGACGCTCCCAAAGAAGAGCCTAAAGAAGACGCCGCCAAAGAAGCTGATGCTTCTTCAGAAGTTGACGTAGGAGATGCCGAGGCGGATCTCCTGGCTCAGTGGGAGGAAGCCTTACAGGAGGCCAAACAGCAAGAATCTGCCCAGCCTGAAGCCCCTCAGGAGGAATCTAAGAAAGAGCCCCCTCAGGCCTCAGAGCCTCAGTTTGAAGAGTTTCGCCCAGGAGGAAATGGAACTGAGGGGCACCCAAGCCTTGACTTTATCCTCGATATCCCCCTTGAGATTTCTGTTGAAATTGGCCGCACCAAAATGATTATCAACGATTTGTTGAAACTCTCTCAGGGTTCCATCATCGAGCTTAACAAACTTGCAGGAGAGCCTGCTGAAATTTACGTAAACAAACGCCTTATGGCACGAGGCGAGGTGGTGGTGGTAAACGACCGCTTTGCCGTGCGTCTCACTGAGATTATTTCACCGCAAGAACGCGTGAGGCAGTTGGGATCATGACAGAACTAGGCGCTTATTTTCAAGTGCTGGGGATGGTTTTTCTGCTCTGCGCAGTGCTGGTGGCCTGCCTTTGGGGAGTGCGCAGGCTTAAGGTTTCCCGGGGTAACTCTTCAGAGGAGATAAAAGTCATTGCCTACCGGGCGTTGACTCACAAGGCACAGCTGGCCTTGATAGAAGTCTTTGGCGAAAAGATGCTTCTTGGGCTAGGGGAGGGTGGCCCAAGGCTTATTCATAGGTGGAGCAAAAATGAAAAAAATAGTTAGTATTTCTTTCTTGCTAAACATTTTTGCTCCAGGCTTGGTGTTCGCCGTAACACTTCCCACGGTGCGCTTTGGGCTTGAGCAGGCCAAAGGGCCTGAGCAAATGGCCACCGTGCTTCAGATCCTTCTTTTGTTAACCATTCTTTCGGTTGCTCCGGCCCTTTTACTCATGCTTACTTCTTTTACCAGGCTGGTGATAGTTTTCTCCCTGCTGCGCCACGCCCTTGGAACCCAGCAGACACCACCTAACCAGGTGCTCATTGCCTTGGCACTTTTTCTTACCTTTTACATTATGAGCCCAGTTTTTCATAAGGTCTATAACCAGGCGGTTTCCCCCTATCTTGCTGGAGAGCTAAGCGATGAAGAGTTCTTCAAAGATGCGCTTTCACCCTTTCGGGAGTTCATGTTCAAAAACACCCGCGAAAAAGATTTGGCCCTTATGATAAAACTCTCTGGTGAGCCGCGTCCTGAAAACAAAGAAGACGTAAGCACCCTCACGCTGATTCCGGCTTTCATGATAAGTGAGTTGCGCACGGCCTTTGAGATCGGCTTTCTCCTTTACATACCCTTTTTGATTATCGACATGGTGGTGGCAAGCGTTCTCCTGTCTATGGGAATGATGATGCTACCCCCTATTATGATTTCACTTCCCATTAAGGTTTTGCTCTTCGTCTTGGTTGACGGCTGGCATCTCCTGGTGGGGTCTTTGGTTCGGAGTTTTGGGTAGGAGGAAAAAATGACAGAGAATATGGTCTTAGGACTTGCAAGACAGGCGATAGAGCTGACGCTTCTTATCTCAGCGCCTATGCTCCTTGCCGGGCTGGTCGTAGGCCTCATTATCAGCATTTTTCAGGCGGTAACCCAGATCCAGGAAATGACCCTTACCTTTGTGCCCAAGATCGTAGCGGTGCTTTTAGCTCTGCTTTTTGCGTTTCCCTGGATTATGCACAAGATGCTTACTTTCACGGCCCAAATAATCACAGGGATTCCGGGATACATTAGATGAACAACACGGAATTTTACCTAGAGCTATTGCGTTATAGTGTGGCCTTTTCCCTCATTCTGGTGAGGGTGGGCTTTTTGGTGGCTTTCATGCCTGTTTTTGGCAGCCGCATGATTCCTCTTCAGGTTAAAGCGGCCTTTGTTTTGGTGCTCTCTTTAGTGCTTACTCCTTACTGGAAGGGCCACGTTATCTTTCCGGGATCAATCTGGGAATACGGGCTTTTGGCCCTAAACGAAGCGGCGCTTGGGATATGTTTTGCCTTTTTGGTGCGTCTTATTTTTGCAGGGGTTCAGTTTGCCGGCCAGCTTCTTGGTTTTCAGATGGGATTTGGCGTGGCTAACGTGCTTGACCCTGCCACTGGTGTTCAGGCGCCAGTGCTTGCTCAATTTGCCTATCTGGTAGCACTTCTGCTCTTTTTGCTCACTGATATGCATCATTACTTTTTATTGGCCCTGGGAGAGAGCTTAAAAGTCCTTCCGCCAGGAGAGATCAAAACGCCGGCAAAAGTCTTTCTCTTCCTTACGCTTCAAGGGAAAAAGATTTTCATCCTGGGAGTAAAAGTCCTTGCTCCGGCTCTGGCTATTCTTCTTTTGATTCAGATAGCCATGGGAATTGTTTCGCGTTTTGTGCCGCAAATAAACATTATGATAGTGAGTTTTCCACTTACCATAGCGGTGGGGCTTTTCTTTTTCGGTTTGACTCTTCAAATTTTCGGCATGGTGCTTGAGCCGTCTTACCGGGAGGCGGCCAATATTTTGCCACGGTTTATCAAGGCTTTTGGGGGATAGGCTGTGCCTGATGAGAGCCTTCAAGAAAAAACAGAAGAGCCTACTCCTAGGCGACGAGAAGAAGCAAGACGCCGTGGTCAGGTAGCTAAAAGCCGCGAAGTGGCGGCGGTGGCAGTGCTTTCTGGGGGGATCCTTTCTTTTGTGATGGCTGGAAGCTATATGGTTAGCCAGTTTTTGGTGATATATCGTGAGTTTTTGTATTTCCCGCGGGGAGATCTTGACGAAAACTCCGCTTACGGCGTTTTACTGCTTGCTATAAAACTTGGTGCCAAAGTGCTTTTGCCACTTTTGGTCATTCTTTTGCCCCTAGCGTTTTTGTCCCTTTATCTACAGGTGGGAGGGGTCGCGGCCTGGGAGGCCCTTTCTCCGAAAGCAGAAAGAATCGACCCTATCAAGGGTTTTAAAAGACTTTTTTCACTGCCTTCTCTGGTTGAGTTTTTAAAGTCTGTGGCCAAGCTGGTGCTCATTAGTGTGGTGGCGTATCTGGTTATTAATTCTGAAAAAGACCTGGTGTTAAACCTTGCTACTTGTGAGCCAGAAGAGATCGGACGCACAATTTATCTGCTTGCCAGAGCCCTTTGTTTTAAGACTCTTTTGGCCCTAGCAGTGCTTGCGTTGCTTGATTTCCTCTTCCAGCGCTGGGAGACAGGGCGCCAGCTTAAGATGACCAAACAAGAACTAAAAGAAGAGCTCAAACAGACAGAAGGTGATCCCTGGGTTAAGAGCAAGATTCGCCAGATTCAGCGGGCTATGGCCCAAAAGCGCATGATGGCAGAAGTGCCCAAGGCTGACGTAGTCATCACGAACCCGGTGCACTACGCCGTGGCCCTTAAGTACGATCTGAAAGAAATGCCTGCACCTCAAGTCCTTGCCAAGGGTGAAGGCCACGTGGCTCTCAAGATAAGAGAAATCGCCGAGGAAGCCGGAGTCCCGGTGGTGGAAAACCCACCCCTTGCCCAGGCTTTATACAAAGAAGTAGAGATAGGGGATTTTATCCCTGCTGAGCTTTATCAAGCTGTGGCCGAGGTTTTGGCTTACGTTTATCGCTTGAAAGGGAAGGTTAACTAATGGCAGAGAAAGCACTTCCATTACCAAAGGGTTTAAGCTTAGACGGCACAAACTTGGCTGTAGCCGCGGGGGTAGTGGGGATTTTGACCATTATGGTCTTTCCGCTTCCCCGTTATCTCATGGATTTTCTGCTCTCTTTCAGCTTTAGTATGGCGCTTCTCATTCTCCTTATGTCCATGTACATTAAAAAGCCCCTTGATTTTTCGGCCTTCCCAGCCCTTCTTCTGGTAACCACCCTTTTCAGACTTTCATTAAACGTTGCAAGCACAAGGCTTATTTTGCTTCACGGCCACGAAGGTCCTACGGCGGCAGGAAACGTTATCAAAAGCTTTGGCCAGTTCGTGGTTGGGGGAAATTATGTTGTGGGAGCCATTGTCTTTGCCATCCTGGTAATCATCAACTTTGTGGTCATTACCAAAGGTGCCGGGCGTATTGCAGAGGTGGCGGCGCGTTTCACCCTTGATGCCATGCCTGGTAAACAAATGGCCATTGATGCCGATTTAAATGCTGGGCTTATTGACGAGGCCGAGGCCAAGAGACGCCGCGAAGAAATTGCTAAAGAGGCAGAGTTCTACGGGGCCATGGATGGTGCCAGCAAATTCGTCCGCGGTGAAGCCATTGCCGGGCTCATTATCATGGCTATCAACGTTATTGGCGGCCTTGTTATCGGTGTGGTGCAAAAAGGCCTAAGTCTCAGTGAAGCAGCTCAGAGCTATACCCTCCTTACCATTGGCGATGGCCTTGTCTCACAAATTCCAGCGCTCATCGTCTCCACCTCAGCCGGTATCATTATCAGCCGTGCGGCGGCAGAAGCCAGTATGGGTAAAGACTTTGCCAGGCAGTTTGCTACCCGGCCTGAAGCCCTTGCTTTGGCCGCGGGCATTATTTTTATCTTCGGGCTTTTGCCAGGGCTTCCTACCATGCCTTTTTCTGTGCTTGCGGCTGTTTTTGCAGCCCTTGCCTATGTGGCTTACCGTAGCCAGCAAGGGCTTTCTGCAATCGAAGAAGAAGAGGTTAAGAGACAAGAAGCCGAAGAAGCTCAGGCCCCAGAAGTAGTAGAAGAGCTTTTGGTGGTCGATATTCTTGAGCTTGAAGTGGGCTATGCCCTTATTCCCCTGGTAGATGATTCCCAGGGAGGCGATCTTCTTGAGCGCATTCGCACTATGCGGCGGCAATTTGCTCTGGAAATGGGTATCATCGTGCCTCCGCTTCATGTGCGTGACAATTTGCAACTAAAGCCTGGCGAATACGTCATTTTGATTAAAGGGGTAGAGGTTGCCCGGGCAGAGCTTATGCCAGGACACCTCCTTGCTATGGATCCCGGAGAGGTATCAAAGCGCCTTGAAGGCATTCCCACCAAAGAGCCGGCTTTCGGGCTTCCTGCTATCTGGATCCCGGAAGACAAAAAAGAAGAAGCCGAGCTTGCAGGATATACGGTGGTTGATCTCTCAACGGTAATCGTAACGCATCTTTCAGAGGTAATTAAAAGCCATGCCGAGGAGCTTTTAGGACGCCAGGAAGTACAACGCTTACTTGATGCCCTTGCCAAGCATTATCCCAAGGCTGTGGAAGAATGCTTAAACGTCGTGAACCTTGGGGTGGTGCAAAAGGTATTGCACAATTTAGTCCGTGAGCGAGTTTCTATTCGTGATCTCTTAACTATCGTGGAAACCATTGCTGACTATGGGCAAAATATCAAAGACCCAGATCTTCTTACGGAGTACGTGCGTCAGCGGCTGGCAAGGGTGATTGTCAAGCCCTATCTTGATGAAGAGGGGAAACTCCATGTTATTGCCGTGGCCGATGATATCGAAGAAGCCATAAGAAGGGCCCTTCAGCGAACAGACCAGGGAACTTTTCTTACCCTTGATCCCAGAACCGGCAGCAGGATTGTGGCTGCCTGCACCCAAGCGGCGGAAAGGCTTGCAATGCGAGGTTTTACACCGGTTTTTCTAACAGGACCTGTCTCAAGGCGGCACCTGCGTCGGCTAATTGAACGTTCATTGCCGCAAGCTGCGGTGATTTCACAGGCAGAGATTCCAGCACAGGTGCAGGTTGAAATCCATGAAACAGTGAGGCTTGCCTGATGAAGGTACAAAAATTTCGCGCCAAAACATCAGTTGAGGCTTTGGCCAAGGTAAAAGAAGCCCTGGGAGAAGACGCTGTTATCCTTGCTACCCGGCGGGTGAAAGAAGGCCGCAGCTGGCTCTATGAGATAACTGCAGCCATTGACCTTGAGCCCCCTGAACCAGAGATAAAGCCCCGGGAAAAAGAGGGTTTTTCCCTGGTGTTGCGTGAAATTGAGTCCTTAAAAGAGATCGTTCTTGGGCTTGAGGCAAGCCTCAAACCACGGGGTTCTTGGGCAGAGATTTTTTTGCAACAGGGAGTGCCAGCAAGAGTAATTAAACTTTTGGGAGGAAATGGCAACGCAAGCCGTGAGGCTTTTCTTAAAAACGCCTGTGACAGGGTGCCCCAAAAAATTGGCCCTAAAGAACTTTCGCGAACAATGGTTTTTATTGGGCAGGCAGGTGTTGGTAAGACCACCACACTTGTAAAACTTGCCGCACGCCTTACAGCCTCGGGCAAGAAAGTTGCCCTGGTTTCCCTTGATACGGTTCGGGTGGGAGCCAAAGAACAAATAAGCCGCTTTGCAGGGCTCCTTGAGCTACCGCTTTTTTTCACCCGCGTGGAAGAATTTGCCAAGGAAAAACAAAGGCTTGCTTCCTATGATTTTATTTTGGTGGACACCCCTGCCTTTGGTCCTGGTTTTTCAGAGTATTATTTAAAAGATTTGCTGGCTGACGATGAAGAAGTCTCTTTTCATTTGGTGGTAAGGGCCCCTGAGATTACTTTTGTTCTTCCTTCCCTTTGGCAAAGGTTAAAAAACCTTCCGGTGGCATCTCTTATTTTGACTCATGTGGAGGGGCTTCCTTCAGGGGGGCCTTTATTCAGTCTCTTTTTGCCAGGGCTTCCGCCGGTGAGTTTTATTTCCACTGGCGATAGGGTGCCAGAAGATTTTGAGAGACTAACTCCGAAACGTTTATTGGGACTTCTTTTGCGGAATTTAGAATTGGAGGCAAGGCATGTTACCGCTTGAAAAAGAAAAAAATAGTTTTGAAGGTCCCAGGGTATTTGCCTTTTCAAGTGGCAAAGGGGGAGTGGGGAAAACCACCCTTGCTGCTAACGTGGCGTATGCCCTTAGTTGTCACAAGAAAGTTCTTCTTTTTGATGGCGATTTGGGGCTTGCCAATGTTGATGTTTTGTTTGGATTGAGCCCACGTTTTCATATCGGAGACGTACTTGCTGGTCGTTGCGCCATTGAAGACGTAGTTGTTTGTGGCCCGGGGGGGCTCAGAATCCTTCCTGCAAGCTCTGGCCTGGTGAAACTTACCAACCTTACCGAAACACAAAAATTAGTCCTTTTAGAGGAGTTTGACCGTATTACCGCTGGTCTTGATTATGTTTTTCTTGATACCCCTGCAGGAATTTCCGAAAACGTGCTTTACTTAAACCTGGCTTCTCAGGAGCGGGTGCTTATTTGTACGCCTGAGCCCACCTCTTTAACAGACGTCTATGCTCTCATAAAAGTCCTTTTCAGGAAGCATCACATCAAACGTTTTCATTTGGTGGTTAATTTTGTCAAAAACAAGGCCCAGGCCCTTGAAATATACCGCCAGTTGTTAAGGGTGATTGAGAGATTTCTTGGCAGCATTTCGCTTAATTTTCTTGGCGGAATTCCCTTTGATCAAAAAGTTTCAGAGGCAATTCGAGCTCAGAGGCCCCTGCTTGAAATTTATCCCAACACTCCGGCAAGCAAGGCCATAAGAGAAATAGTTTTTCAACTTGCGGCTCTTGAGAGGACGTCGTTTGAGGGTGGCATTCAATTTTTTGGACGAAAAATCATGGGGGTGTGTGCATGAAAACCCAACAAATCTTGTCAAGAGAAGTTTCCGAAGAACTCAGGGAGGAGTTTCCGGAAAAAATGGATTTAAAAACGCGCAACGAACTTATTATCAAATACGCGCCGCTTATAAAGTATGTAGCTGGACGACTTGCCCTGCGTCTGCCACCAAATGTTGATATAAACGACCTAATTAGTGCCGGGGTGATGGGACTCATAGATGCCATCAACCGTTTTGACCCCAGTCGCAATATCCAGTTCAAGACCTTTGCAGAATTTCGTATCCGCGGGGCAATGCTTGATGAGCTGCGCTCCCTGGACTGGGTGCCGCGATCAGTGCGTAAAAAGGCCACCATGATAGAAAGGGCCTACCTTGAGCTTGAGCAGCAACTGGGACGACCAGCAGAAGACGAGGAAGTGGCTGAGGCCTTAGGAGTAAGCATTGAAGAGTTTCACAAAATGCTTGAAGAGACCAAAAATGTCTCTTTCATCGATATTGAAACCATTAAGAGAAAACTGCCTGATCTTAATGAAGAAGACATTTTTGACCTGATCGAAGACCCGGACCAGCCAGACCCTTTTGAAGACTGCGAACTAAAAGAAATTCGTGATTTATTGGCTGAGGCTATTGATGATCTCCCAGAAAAAGAAAAATTGGTCTTAAGCCTTTATTACTATGAGGGTCTTACCATGCGCGAAATTGGCGAAATTCTTGGCTACACCGAAAGCCGCATTTCTCAATTACACAGCAAGGCGATCAAACGTTTAAGGGCCAAGCTCAAAGGAAAAATCGGCAAAGATTACTTTGAAGAGCTTTAGGAAATACAGGGTGGTGGCCGATATAAAACGAAGAAACAGTTAAGGAGGAGAGGTTATGGATACAAACATGAAAGTGCTGGTAGTGGATGACTTTGCCACCATGCGCCGCATTATCAAGAACATCTTGCTTCAGCTTGGTTTTAAAAACATCATTGAGGCTGATGACGGCACCACCGCCTGGGAGATCCTTGATAAAGGAGAAAAAGTAGACCTCATTATTTCTGATTGGAACATGCCCAAAATGACCGGCATTGAACTTCTCAAAAAGGTTCGCAGTGATGAGCGTTTCAAGGATTTACCGTTTTTAATGGTTACGGCAGAGGCCCAGAAAGAAAATATTATCGAGGCTGTTAAATACAAAGTAAGCCAGTATATTGTTAAACCGTTTACTCCGGAAACTTTACAGGAAAAGCTAAAAAAGATTTTTGGCTAATTAGATGGCAGAAGAGGAAAAAGAGAAAGAAAAAAATGAAGACCAAGAAGAAAAAGATCCCCTGGCAGATCTTTTAGTGGAAGAAGAGGAAGAAGGCGAAGAAAAAGAAGAACCAGAAGAAAGTGAAGCCAAAAAGGGGACTGAAGCTGAAAGTGAAGACGCTGAAGAAAAAGATGCTGACGAAGAGGTAAAGCAAGAAAAAAAAGAAGGTCCCCCAGAAGATTTTGAAGACCCATTGGCAAGTATCCTTGGAGAGGAAGAGTCTTTAGAAGAACCCCAAGAGGAAGACTCCAAAAAGGAGGAAAAAGACGAAGCGCCTCAAGAAGAGCAAGAAACAGAAGCAGAAGCCCCCTCGCGGGGTAAGCTTGTTTTTGTCTTCTGGATTTTAGCCATTTTGATCCCTTTAATTTTTTTGGGGGCAGGGGTGTTCACCTTAATGCAATTAATGAAACAACCTGTGGGGCTTTATCCTCAAAAAGAAAAGGCTCCTTCCAAGGTTCAAGTTCCCCAAAAGAAAGAGCAAGAACCGGAACCCCCGGTTGTTTCTTCACCTATTGCGGTGGAAGGAAGAAAGATTCTTTTTCTTAAGGATTTTCTTATCCCTTATCGCCGCGAAACCGGTGAGTATCTCTTTGTAAAAGCAAAAGTCATGCTTTATTTTGCCAAAGAAGTAGATTATTTACGTGCACAAAAAAATAAAGCCCTTTTCCGCGAAGAACTTTACCGACTACTTCGCAATGTGCCTCTTTACCTCTGGGAAAACCCTAAGGGAGCCAAAGTGATCGAGCGGGAGTTTATGGATTATTTGACAAAAAAGAAAATAGGTGATGTAGTTCCTGTAGAGATTAAAATAAGTGGTTATGTTTTAAAATGACATGCCAGATGACATAAAAGCTCCATTTGCTATTACCCCAGCTTACCTACGGGTGGAAAACGCCTCAGAGCGTTTGCCTCGCGAAAGGCAGCAGTCGTCCAAAAAGAAAGCTAAAACAAAAACAACTAAAGAAAAGCCCAAAATATCTTTACCAGGAAAAGGAAAACACATAGACATCAAAGTTTAACCTATGCTGGATTTAGATCTTTTTTTCTTATTACAGGCTGTTTTTGATCTGTTGCTTTTGTTTTTAATTCTGCTTCTTTATTTGCAGGTAAGACGACTGCAAAAGATACCCTTTGATGAAATAGAAAAGCGTTTAAAGACTGCCAACGAGCTTTGTGAGAAGCTTTCAGAAAACATTGCCAAAAAACAAGAAATTTCTGAAAAAATTATTTCTGCTCTCGAGACTGGGGCTAGCGCCTGGGAAAGCACACGTAGTGATTCTCAGGATATCAAAGAAAAAGTACGCAAACTTGCCCAAAAAGGGCTTTCTGTAGCAGAGATTGCCAAAGAAACAGGGCTCCAAGAGGGCGAGGTAGCCCTTATTCTTTCGGTTTCAAAGAAAAAATAAAAAAACAATGGATCCTATCCGTGGCCCTTTGCCTATTTCTTTGCGCAATATCCCTCAGGGGCTAATAGAAATCCTCACCCCTGGGCGCGCCTTTACTGCGAGGGTTGAAACTATCGAAGGAAGGTTGCTTACGCTTTTTGTGGGAAACGAAAAGCTTGAGGCCATGCTGGCTGAACATTTACCCCAAAATCTTTTTAAGCCTGGCCAAGTAATAAGGCTCAAAGTAGCCTCCCTTGGCCCGCCTTTAGTTTTAACCATTGAAACCAAAGGAGAAAAAGACATAAAACCCCTTTTAAAGCATACGTCACAAACACTTCTCAAACTTCTTCCCCAAGAAGAGCAAAACTTTAAGCTGCTTGATATTTTTAAATGGCAAAGCGCTTCCCCTAAAAAGGCCAAAGAAGCTTTGTTTTTCTTAGTAGACCACTTTTTTAAAACCTTGAGCAAAGATAGCTCTGCTAAACAAACAAAAGGAGATGCAAAAAAATTTCGTCTTGAAATTAGAGAACACTTCCTGAAACTCTGGCAGGAAGGCCAGTTTGTTATTCCTTTTCTTTTTGGAGATAGGGTTTCCTGGAGCTACCTTTATGAGGACCGGGAAATTGCTTTTGCTAAACCGGGTGTGCGAAGCTTTTTGTTGGTGCTTTTTCTTTCTCGTTTGGGTTACCTGGAAGCGCGTTTTAACTTGAGTCCTAAGCTTCTTTTGCTAGAAATAAGTTTTGCGCGCGATGAGGCCCTAGCAAAGGCTCGTAAGGCTCTTTCTTCCCTTTATGAGATGTTTTCCTCTTGTGAAGATAAAGTTATCATAAAGCTTAACACCCTTGATGCATATCCTGGACAGATGTTACGGCTTAGAGGGTGATGTTTAGTTTTTTGAAACGCAAAGGGAATACTAAAGAACCAGTACTTGAATCCCAGAAGCCTTCATCATGGCTCGAGACATCTTTGAAAGACTTAAAGCGTGCTGAAGAACTTCTTGCCAAGGACCCTGACATTTCGGCTCATCTGGCTTGGCAGGCAGCGCGCAAGGCCTTAAAAGCCATGGAAAAGAAGGCAGGAAAGCGTATCGCTGAGCCTTCTCTTGAAAAAATTTTTCTTCATTTTCCTGAAGGGAAGCAGGCCCCGCGTCCGGTAAAAGAAGCCGTTAAGTTTCTTGATTTGTTTAAAAGGCTTGCGAGCCACGAAGATATTTTCCTTGAAACTAATTTGGGGCTTGGATCCCTTACCCAGGAAGACGCCCGTCGGGTGCTAAACGCGGCCCAAACCCTTATCAATCACCTAGCACATAGACTTAAGTAGTTTTCTCGGCATTACCGAAAGCATTTTTAGTTGACATCGTTTTCTAGTAACCGTTCCTATTTTTCGGAACGAAAAATGAAGGGATCCCCTTGGGCTATTCATGACTTTACTCCCAACAAGAAGAAATTCTTCGTTGCCAAAATCCGTTCTCTGAGGTATCCACATCAGAGTGGGAGGGAAAAATGGAAAGGTTAAAGCTTGTTATTTCTCAAGAAGAGATTGCCAAACGTATTAAAGAGCTTGCCCGGGATATTTCAAAAGATTATCAGGGGCGCAGGGTGGTTTTTATTGGAATTCTTAAGGGAGCCTTTATTTTTCTTGCTGATCTGGTGCGAGCCGTTCACCTTGAACAGCTTGAAATAGACTTTGTTAGGCTTGCAAGTTACGGATACGCTGATGCCACTTCTGGCGAAGTAAAAATCACCAAAGATGTTGAAATATCATTAAAGGACAAAGATGTTTTAATCGTTGAAGATATCATCGATACCGGGATAACGCTTGATTATTATCTAAAAGTACTTCCCCGTTATGAACCCCGTTCTGTTAAAGTTTGTTGTTTGATAGATAAGCCTGAGCGCCGTGAGGTAGAAATTTCGATTGATTATCGCGGTTTTTATGTTCCCAAGGGTTTTTTAGTGGGGTATGGGCTTGATTTTGCAGAAAAATATCGCCATCTTCCGGCAATTTATGAAATAGAGAGGGTCTCGTGAAGCGATTTTTTAAGTTTGTAGTCTATTATTTTAAAAACAGTCCGTGGTATATGTGGGTTTTGAGGATTGGGCTTGCGCTTTTACTGTTTAAGCTCTTTATGTGGTCTCAAAAACTTGACCAAATAGCCAAATAGGAGCAGGCCAAATGCCTGCTCCTGTTAGACTTTTACCACCAGCTAATGGTTTTGTCAGCTTCAAATATCAGCTGAATTAATTTGTCGTAATCTGCATCTTCTTTTGCTTCATAAAGCTTAAACTCTTGGGCTTCGTTACCCTCGTTTAAAATTTCTACTAACTTTTTTACTTCGTCTGTTGGTTCGTTACGATATACGTGAAGAATCTTCATTTCGTATCCCTCCTCTTAGGAATTAATCAGCACAAGCTGGTGGAGGATCTTTCTTTTGTTTGGGCATGCCGTATCCAATAACAACGTCTGCCTCTTTTAATTTTTGGGCTAGTTCTTCGAGAGTAATAGGAGTGAGTCCGGCTTCTTCAATGTTGTATTTTTTTGCTTCTTCGTCTGCGATAGTATCTACCACACAATATACTTCACCTTCCATATCGCGAATCCATTCGATATTTTCTTTGACATAGTCTGTGAGACGCGGCATTTTGTTGTAAAACACACAACAGTGAGAATAGTGGTTTTCTACTGACTGTCCCAGGGTGGATCTAATACAGTCAGTAATGTAAATTCTGTTTGCTACTAAAAAATAAATCTTTAAAGATTCCATATTTATCCCTCCTTTAAAGCACTAAGTATGCGCCACATTCTTCCAAGATTTGTCCGTGAAAAGCCTGTGTGCGCAACTGAGAAGGCTTCATGCCCCCTGGAATATCAGTTTCAAGATCAAAACCTTCGCAGGTATAAGAATCTGCACAGATGGCTAGGTCTTCTTCAGGGATCATTTGTACTAACTTGGGAAAATCAGGTTGTTTGGTTAAATGAACCGCCTTGAAAGTAAAAAACACTTTTACTTTTTTGCCAGCCCTTTGGGCTGCTTCTACTATTTTCATCAAGTGGTTCATATACTGGGGCGTGGTTACAAAAATGCCCAATTTGTCCGGATCTCTGCTAGACATAAAAACACCTCCTAATTTTGTATTGAAGCTGTGGTTATCCGCCTACTTTGATATAAAAGCGGAAGAACCCTCCTTCTTCGCGGACCCCAAGAAACTCGTGGCCAGCCCTTTCACACCAGCCAGGCAAGTCGTTCTTAGAACCAGGGTCAGTCCCCAATACTTCTAAGATCTGGCCAGGTTTCATCTTCTGAACAGCCTTTTTGGTTTTAAGCAAAGGCATAGGACAAGAAAGACCCTTACAATCAAGAGTTACATCTGGGGTAATTCCTTCTGGGGCTACTTTGACATCAGACATAGCTTATCCTCCTTTTAGTTTTTATTATTTACATTTCTATGACCATCTTATTGGAATCTTCATTCCAATCGATAATGATGTACCAAACGACACAAATAAGAGTAATTAGAAACAATGTTCCTCCATAGCCTAAGTACTCTGGCATAAAGACGGCTTTACCAAGGTATCCGTTTTCAATAACGTCATATTCTGCGAAATAGTGACGTATAAGAGAGTTTGACAAAGCGAAGAAGAAAGCAACTACCCAGAGCTTGATTTGGCCTTCAGCAACACGCCAAAGAGCACCAGAGCCGCACCCACCAGCTACAACCATGGCTGCGCCAAAGATAAAGCCTCCCAAAAGGGCACCCAAACCAAAGGTCGGGGTCACGTACATCATTTCCGGCCGGATTTCTTGATACTTGAGGATAGATACACCAATGGCTCCAATAATGATGCTTACCATAATGGCTTTACCCATGGAGGCTTCGCCTGTCATAAAGGGTTCACGGAAACCATTGACCATACAGAAACGACTGCGGTGAATGACGTAACCAATGCCAGCGGTAATTATTAGACATCCACCCAGGACTTCGCCGTTGTCCAAATCGCTTCGGAAATAGGCATAAGTAGCTACAATAAGACCCACAAACAATAGAAAGCCAATGTAAGGGCTAATCTTTCGAAAACTTATTTCAAAACCGCCACTTGAAGGGAAATGTTCCAATTCCCAGTAAAGATATTTAATTCCTACGATAACACCAAAAGTTAACCCTATAGCCATTAAAAAGCCGTTTGCTGCAAGATTTTGGATTGCTACATAGTATCCTCCAACGTTACAACCCATGGCCAAGGCAGAACCAAGACCCATGAGAATACCGCTAACAATTGCTTTTACGTACTCGATTTTTGGGGGAAAACGTAATCCGAATTCACGAGCAAGCATGGCAGATATCATCGCTCCCCATATATATCCGATATTCAATACAGATGATGAGAACTCCAAAGGATGAGGGGGAGCGTCTTCATAAAAACCTATGCCGTAAAAGAGCCAATCTGCCCAGTTTCTAAGACCTCCGACAATTCCCCAGGGGCGATACCATGCTTCTAAGAAAACACAAAAAATAGCGAGCAAGATACCACCCATCATGGGAGACCAGTTTGACTGAGCAAAAGCCTTCCAACTCCTTGAGATTGCTTCTTTGAAGTCAGACATGCATTCCCTCCCTCCTAACAAAAATTTTGATTAAAAAATATCGAAACATTCAAGAACATCCCCTATCAAAATTGAATCAAACTGTCAAACTTTTTGAAAAGAAAAAGCTTGGCATTTTTTTACGAAAATAAAAAAAATACTCTACCTGCTTGCTATAATCTTGCAGAAAACCGAAAATTAAAGTTGAGTTGTCAAAAGAAAGGAGGCGGTTATGCGGTATATATGGATGCTACTTTTGGGCCTCTCTTTTTTAATTTTTTCAACTGGGGTTCGCGCTATGGAAATAGCTCCGGGTCTTTACAAAACGGTTCTAGGCAATGGTCTAACCGTTATAGTCGAGGAGAACCACCGTGCTCCGGTAGTGGCTGTTCAAGTGTGGGTAAAGGCTGGAAGTGCCTACGAGAAAGACAGCGAAGCTGGTATTACGCACCTTATTGAACACATGATTTTCAAAGGTACCGAGAAGCGTAAGCCCGGAGAAATTGCCTCCACCATCGAAAGTTTTGGCGGAAGCATTAACGCTTTCACCTCTTACGATTATACCTGTTATTATGTGACAGGCCCGCGGGAGATATTAGAAACCGCCCTTGATGTCCTTTCAGATGCCATTTTTCATTCGATTTTTGATCCGCAGGAGCTAGAACGTGAAAAGCAGGTGGTCCTTGAAGAAATGCGCATGAGAAATGACCGGCCGGCTCTTGCTCTTGCAGAAGCTGTCATGCAAAAGGCCTATCTCAAATATCCCTATCGCCGTCCAATTATTGGCTATCCTGAGACGGTAAAAGCCATCACCCGTAAAGATATTCTCGATTATATGGCCCGCAGATATCGTCCAGTGCATATGGCGGTGGTTGTGGTAGGTGATGTGAACGCTGAGCAAGCCCTTGCCAAGATTGCCTCTTACTTTGGTAACGAGCCAAAGCTTCCTCCTCAAGTTGTAAATTTTCCGCAAGAACCTCCTAAGAAAGAACCAGCCTTGGTGACTTTAGATAGAGACGTAAAAGAAGGTTATTTTCATCTGGCCCTGCCCGGACCGAGTATCCTTAAACCAGAAGCCCCGGTAATGGATGTCATTGCCGTGCTTTTAGGTCAAGGAGAGTCTTCGCGTCTTTATCAACAACTTCGCCGTGAAAAGGGAATAGTCCACACTATTTACGCTTACACTTTTACCCCCAAGGGCCCAGGGCTTTTTGAGGTAGCTGGCACCGCTCCACCAGAGAACTTGCGGGAAGCTATCAAAGAATCCCTGGTTGAGATTTTTCGTCTGAAATATGACCCGGTGCTCCCTGAAGAACTTGAAAAAGCCAAGACCATGGTTGCTGCTGATTTCGTCTATAGTCGTGAAACCATGCAGGGAGAGGCGCGCAAACTAGGCGCTTTTGAAATTCTTACAGGGGATCCACTTAAAGCCAAAAAGTACCTTGAGGCTATTAAAAAAGTAACCGCCGCCCAGATAAAAGAAGTTGCCGAAAAGTATTTTACGCCTCAAGCAGTAGTAGCGGGGCTTTTGGCTCAAAATGTCTCTCAACTTATTTCTCCAGAAGATTTACAGGTCCTTGTTGAAGAAGCGGAAATGGAGGCCTCAGGGATTTCACCTGGGATGGAACATTGGGTTTCCCCAACGGTCAAAAAGAAGCTTGCCAACGGCTTAACTGTTCTTATTACCCCCCAAAAAGACGTTCCTGCTTTTTCTATGGCCCTTGTTTTTCCTGGAGGCTTACGTTTTGAAACCGAAAAGACAAACGGCCTGTTCCGCGCGCTTGCCTCTTTGTGGACTAAAGGCACTCTTGAAAAATCAGCGGATATGCTGGCTACTTTGGTGGAATCCATGGGGGGAGAAATTGCTGGATTTTCTGGAAGAAATACCTTTGGCCTAAAGGGAAGCTTCCTTTCTGAAAATTTAGAAAAAGCACTAAGTCTTTTTGCGGAAGTTGCTGAAAAGCCTGCCTTTTCTGAGTCCGAGCTCGAAAAATTAAAGCCAGAGCTGTTGGCTGCCTTAGCCCGTCAGGAAGATGATCCCCTCCAGCTTGCTATCAGGGAATTTTATCGCTTACTTTTTGCTCCACATCCTTACGGCTTAAATATCCTAGGTTCTCGCGATGTTATCGAAAATCTCCATGCGGAAGCCATTAAAAAGGCCTATGAAGATTATGTTGCACCATCTCGCGGCGTTCTTTCCATCGTAGGAGATGTTGATCCTGAAAAAATTATGCCGCTTCTAGAAAAATATTTTGGTACCTGGCAAAAGGAAGCTAAGCCCCTTCCTGAAGATAAAGAGCCTGAGCCACTTCTTGAACCCAAGCTTTCAACCATCAATATCGACAGAGAGCAAGTCCATTTGATTTTGGGTTTTAGAGGGCCAAGTATGTTTTCCGAGGACCGGTATGCCATGGAAGTACTTAATGCTGTGCTTGCCGGGCAGGGAGGCAGGTTGTTTAAAACTCTGCGCGATGAGGAAGCCCTGGCATACTCTGTAACCTCATTTCTTACTTTGGGTATCAACACCGGTGGTATAGGATTTTACATTGCCACAGAACCTGCGAAGAAAAAGTTAGCCCTTTCTGGGCTTTGGCGCGAAATTGCCAAGGTTAACCAAGAAGGTGTTACCGACGAAGAGATCAAACGGGCCAAACGTTGGTTGGTGGGCCGCTATATTACCGGCCTTCAAACTAACATGTCGCAAGCTATGGATCAGGCCGTAAACGAAGTTTTAGGGCTTGGTTATAATTATGGCTTGCGTTATATCCAGAAAATCCAAAATGTTGAATGGGAAGATATTTCAGAAGTTGCTAAAAAATATCTTGAAAACAAACCTTATGTTTTGGTTACCGTGGGGCCTTTAGAAGATTAAGGTTGATGCTTTAGCATTTCATGCATGGACTGGACAATGGCGGACAAAAGGGCCAGCCAGATGGTCATTTTTATCCCTGTCTTCAGGGAAAATGTCTGTTTCAAGATCTTGCGGCAAAAGCCGTGAAACATGTAAGCCATGAGACCACTATAGACAAAGAAGCTAAACATCCAGCGAAAAGACTCATAAAAGGTTCTTTCTAGGTTTTCAGGGTAGTAACGGATACTAAAAAGAATGCAAAGAATAATTCCTGCTAAAAGTTCAATTTTTTCTTTTAAGGTGAATTCTGGAAGGTTCATTTGATCCTAAGACTAACCTTTTTTACAAATGGTTTAAAGGCCTTCATTCCTTTAGCTTCGCTTACAACCCTTAGTATTTCGTTATTTTTTGTCAAAAGCCCTGAGAGGATAGTTATGGGATAGTCGTGAAAAACTTGAGGAAAAAGAGGGGTGCTTCCTCCAAGAAGTATGACTTCGCGGGCATTGCCAAGATAATCAAGTATTTCTTCCAGGGTTTTGTTAATCAGGGTTACGGCCGTGACAATGGCTACGCTTGCCTGAGGGAGATAGTCAAACATGTCAGCTTCTCTAAGGGTCTCGGTAAATCTTGCAGGTTCGCGTTCAAAGATCCAGAATTCCGCTACTTTGCCTTTTAAGCGGGCTGCAAGGGGTTCAAAAAATCCAACCATGGCTACTTTGTCTTCAGGAGAAATATTGGCAAGCGTAAGAGGATCTTCAAAGAGATAGTCGTCTCGTTCTGTGTTTAAGATGGCATTTATGGTGGCCAGCCCTACGGCAGCTTCAATGTTGTTGGCAGATAGAAAATATTTGGCCACGATATCAGCAGGCTTGCCAGCAAAAGTTACTTCTGGTTCAAGGACGTTACAGCTTTTTTTGCCTTCGATAATCGTATAGGCAAGACCAATGTTTCCGTTGTCAAGTTTTACTGCGGTATAGCCGAGGCCGATGCGTACATCGGCTACTATGCGGCCTCGGCCTTTGGAAAGCGCTTTTTCAAGGAGTCTTTCGTAAACCGTCATCATGCCTTTTTAAGTCCACAGCTTCCCATTTTTTCAAACTCAAGAGATGCCTTTACGATTTTTTCGGCAATATCAGCAAAAGCTTTTCCTATCTCGCTTTCAGGGTCAAGGGCTGCGGGTTTTCCAACCTCACCACTTTTGGCAATATCTGGGTCAAGAGGGATTTTACCAAGAAACGGAACGCGAAGATCCCGGGCAAGTTTTTCACCGCCACCTTCGCCAAAAACCGGGATTATTTGTTCTTTGCCATCAGGGCCGATGGTTTTTAGGTAAGACATATTTTCCACGATCCCGAAGATGCGGGTGCCAAGCTCGTTAAACATATCTACCGAGCGCACCACGTCAGAGATCGCTACTTTTTGAGGGGTGGTCACGATAACAACTCCGCGCAAAGGAAAGACCTGAGCCACGGTTAAAGGGGCATCCCCTGTGCCAGGGGGAAGGTCAACCACTAGGAAGTCAAGCACACCCCAATCCACTACTTCGGCAAGTTCTGAAAGCGCACGGTGTACTAACGGCCCACGCCAGATAATAGCCTGGCCTTCAGGGGCCAAAAAACCAAAAGACATCACTTTAATGCCGTAACGTTCAGGTGGAATAAGAAGATTGTCTCTGGTAAAGGGCCTTTCGCCTTCAAGACCCATGAGCAGCGGGACATTGGGCCCGTAAATATCAGCATCAAGGATGCCAACTTTATATCCCTTTTTGGCAAGGGCTACCGCAAGATTTACCGCTACGGTGGTTTTCCCTACGCCCCCCTTGCCACTAGCCACGGCAATAATGTGACGAACGTCTTTTAAGGCCTTTTTTTCGTCGATTGGTTTCTTTTTGCCAAATATTTTTTCCCTTTCTTCAGGAGTCATGGTGGTTAACTCAACTTCAACTTCTTTTACTCCGGGCACTTCAGAGACAGCCTTTTTAACATCGTCGGAAATGCGCTTTTTCATTGGGCAGCCTGCAATGGTAAGGGCTACGGTGACGATGACTTTGTCTCCGTCGATCTTTACGTCGCGAATCATGCCGAGGTCAGGAAGGCTCCGTCCAAGCTCCGGATCTTTGACCTTTTTAAGGGCTTCCATTATTTCTTCACGTGTTGGCATATCAACCTCCATTAGTTGAGAATAATTTACATTTGGCAGCTATTCTAACACTAGTTGAGCTTCTGACTAGAACTTTTTATTTGATTTTGAGAGGATTGCCAGCCACCAGCAAAAAAACCTCATCACACAGTCTGGCCACACGTTGATTAAGAAGCCCAAGATTTTCGGCAAAAACTCTTGTTTCGTGTTCAGCAGGCATAAGTCCCAGGCCCACTTCGTTGGAGACAATGATTAAAGGGAAATTTATGGTTTTTAGTGCTGTGAGCAAGTCTTCGACGTAACAAGTAAGGTTTTTTTGGTGGTAAAAAAGATTTCCCAGCCAGACAGTAAGACAATCAAGCACCACCACCCCGGGGTTTTCGATAGTTTTTAAAGCGGTAGCAAGCTCTAAGGGGGTTTCGATAGTTTGCCAGTTTTTCCCGCGCTCTTGGCGGTGTTTTTTTATTTTGGCAGCCATTTCCGTGTCAAAGGGCTCTGCAGTGGCAAGAAATATTTTAGGCTGGGGATATTTTTCAGCAAGTTTTAGGGAAAAGCTACTTTTTCCGCTTTTAATACCACCTAATACTAAAATTTTCATGAAAGAAAAGCATAAAAGGCATATATGCCCAAAACAAGATGAAAGGGCTATTTTTTATCCAGACAAAACTCAACGAATAATTTTGACCCGTTAACGGAAAAGGGAATGACAAGCCTTTGTGACTTACAAAGGATATCCAGGGTGTGATTTTCCCCGCTCACAATGGCAGGGGTTGAGCTTTGAAGGCTGATACCTTGTTTTTCAAAGCGCCGCCTAAAGGCACCGCATATCATATTGGCCATCTCTCCGGCGGCGTCTCTGGTTTCGTCGTTTATGGTTTCAGGGCGTGTGCCAAAAAGCGCAGCTACAATATCAAAAAGGCATTCTTTTTCAAAAGTGACCACAAAAGTACCAGTAAAGCCCTTGCCGGTTAGCCCAAGAATTGCAGAAACTTCCCCTAGCGATTCAATTTCTTTTCTGATAAAACTTTTCCCAATTTCTGGTTTTTGGCCGGTGAAAGTGGAAATAACTTCTGTCACCGAAGCTTCGAGCGCATCAACAATGAGCGACTTACTCATTTCGCCTCCCTGGGTACTTTTTTCTTTTTTCTCGTAATTTTGGGGCTAAAGCTTTAATGTGAATTTACAAAATCTTTCTCGTGCCTATTTTGTTATTTAGGACCCGTTCCCATTTTTTGTGTCGAAAAATAGGAACGGATCCCAAAGAGCAATGTTGAAATAAAAAGTACTCCTAGTGACAAAAGAAACCCAACATAGGAGGGGGATATGCGCGAGGCTTTACTTTATGAGAAACTCCCTGATAAGAACGTAAAGTGTAAGCTTTGTAATCATTTTTGCCAGATTCCACCGGGTAAGTTTGGTCTCTGCCACGTGCGCTTCAACGAAAATGGCATTCTTTATTCTTTGGTTTACGGCAAAATTATCGCCAAACACGTCGATCCTATAGAGAAAAAACCCCTTTTTCATTTTTTGCCCGGCTCAAGAAGCTTTTCTATCGGCACCGTAGGGTGTAATTTTCAATGTGATTTTTGTCAAAACTATGAAATCTCCCAGTTTCCCAGGATTGAAGGCAGGGTTATAGGAGAAGACGCTACTGCCCAAGGCGTGGTTGAAGCTGCTCTTGCCACTGCCTGCCAGACAATTTCTTACACCTATAACGAACCAACTGTTTTTTTTGAATTTGCCTATGATTGTGCCAAGCTGGCTACTAAGGCTGGGTTAAGGAACGTCTTTGTTTCAAATGGTTACATGACCAAAGAGGCCCTTGATATGATTTATCCTGATTTGCATGCGGCAAACATTGATCTTAAGTCTTTTCGTGATGAGTTTTACCGCAAACACTGCAAGGCGAGGCTTAAGCCTGTGCTTGAAACCTTAAAACACCTGAAAAACCAAGGGGTCTGGCTTGAGGTAACCACCCTTATTATCCCTGGTGAAAATGACGATCCAGGGGAGCTTACGGAAATAGCGACTTTTATTAAGGAAGAGCTTGGTCCTGAGACTCCTTGGCACGTAACGCGTTTTTATCCGCGCTACCAACTTCTTACGCGCCCTGCTACCCCGGTGGAGCTCCTGAAACGCGCCTACGAGATTGGCAAAAAGGTAGGCTTGAAGTATGTCTACACAGGTAACGTGCCCGGCGAAGAAGGTGAAAGTACTTTTTGTTGGCAGTGCGGTGAAATTTTAATTGAACGTTACGGGTTTATGGTGCATAGTTTTCGCTTAACAGAGCACGGCACCTGTCCTAAGTGCGGGGCAAAGATAGACGGCGTATGGGAATAGACGAAATCATTCTCCTTGAACATGGAAGCGGCGGTAAGGCCACCGAGCGCCTTATAAAGGAAGTTTTTTTAGCTTGTTTTAAAAAAGTTCCTCTGCTTGATAGTGCAGTCCTTTCGTTTGAAAGCAATAACCTTGCCTTCACCACAGACAGCTTTGTAGTTGATCCGATTTTTTTTCCTGGCGGAAACATTGGTTCCCTTGCGGTCCACGGCACGGTTAACGACCTGGCCATGGTGGGGGCGCGGCCCCTTTATCTTTCAGCGGCCTTTATTCTTGAAGAAGGCCTTTTGCTTGACGAACTTAAAAAAATAGCCGCCTCTATGGCAGAGGCAGCTAAAAAGGCAGGGGTAGAAATTGTTTGTGGAGACACCAAAGTAGTCCCCCGGGGCAAAGGAGATAAAGTTTATATAAACACCACAGGCATAGGGTTAATACCTCAGGGAGTCTCTCTTGATCCCTGCCATATAAAAGAAGGCGATAAGGTAATTGTTTCTGGGCCTATTGCAGATCATGGCCTTGCGGTCCTTGCCGCACGAGAAAATTTGGGCCTGGAAGGCTTAAAAAGTGATTCCCAGGCCTTAAATCACGTATGTGCTGCGCTTTTAAAAGAATTCAAAGATGCCGTGCGGGTAATGCGCGATCCCACCCGAGGTGGCCTGGCTTCAGTGCTTCACGAATTCTCTCAGGCTTCGCAAAAGGGGATCTTCCTTTATGAAGAAAAGATTCCCATAAGGCCACAGGTTAAGGCCGGGTGTGAAATCCTTGGCTTAGATCCCTTGTACCTGGCCTCTGAGGGGCGTTTTGTCCTGGTTTGTGAGGCTTCCTTCTCAGGAGAGATAGTCAGGTTCTTACGGCAGTTTGACGAATGCCAGGGTGCCGCTGAAATAGGCGAGGTGGTGGCTTCGCCGCAAGGCCTTTACCTACAAACAACTTTTGGGGGAAAACGCCCTGTTCCTCCACTTAGTGGTGAGCCCCTTCCACGTATTTGTTAGTCCTTGCACCTACGCCTCCTTGCGTTATTTTTGGAAGCCTAATCAAACGAGGAGGCAAGAAATGGCGTCTAAAATGACCCCTGAAGAGCAACTTGAATACCTTAAACGCGGAACCGTTGATATTATCGAGGAAAAAGAACTCCTTGCAAAACTTAAACGTTCTCAGGAAACAGGCACCCCCCTGCGGATAAAAGCGGGTTTTGACCCCACGGCCCCTGATCTTCATCTTGGTCATACGGTTCTTCTGCGCAAGATGCGCCATTTTCAGGACCTTGGCCACGAAGTTTATTTTCTTATTGGTGACTTTACGGCGATGATCGGTGATCCTTCTGGGCGTTCAGAAACACGTCCGCCCCTTACCCGTGAGCAGGTTCTGGAAAACGCCAAGACTTACGCTGAACAGGTTTTCAAAATCCTTGATGAAGCTAAAACCAAAGTGGTTTTTAACAGCGAGTGGATGTCCAAGTTCAATGCCGAAGATTTTATTCGTTTGTGCGCCAAATACACCGTGGCGCGCATCCTTGAAAGGGAAGACTTCAAAAAACGTTTTGAAACCGGCCGCCCCATTGGCATTCACGAGTTAATTTATCCTTTGATACAGGCTTACGACTCTGTAGCCCTTAAGGCTGATGTAGAGCTTGGGGGCACTGACCAGCTTTTCAACCTCCTTGTAGGGCGCGATATCCAGCGTGAATACGGCCAAGAGCCCCAGGTCATTATTACGGTGCCTATTCTTGAGGGTCTCGACGGGGTACAGAAAATGAGCAAATCGCTCGGCAATTATGTTGGTATTACCGAGCCTCCCCAAGAAATGTTCGGCAAAATTATGTCTATTAGTGATGAGCTCATGTGGCGCTATTACGAACTTTTAACTGATGTTCCCCTTGAACAAATAGCCAGGTGGAAAGAGGAAACCGCTCAAGGGAAGATTAATCCCAAGGACCTTAAGATGCAGCTTGCTAAAGAAATAGTCGCCCGGTATCACAGCCCTCGCGCCGCTGAAAAGGCTGCCCAGGAGTTTGAAAAGGTGTTTGCCAAAGGCGGTGTGCCCGATGATATGCCAGAGGTCAAGACAGAAGCAAAAGAACTTTATCTTCCGCGCTTTCTCAAAGAGCAGGGCCTGGTAAAAAGCGCCTCAGAGGCACGCAGGCTGATTTCTCAGGGAGGCATTCACCTTAATGGTGAAAAAGTTTCTTCAGAGGAAATAAGCCTTGATGCGGGCAAAGAATACGTGCTGCGGGTTGGTAAAAAGAGATTTTTGAAAATAATAGCCCTTTAAAACAAATTATGCTAAATTTTGGAATATGGATGTCGAACTCCGTTTGCTGAAAATTCTTGAAAAAGTCCCGCCTGAGCTGAGAGAACCCCTTGCGGAGTTTTTTGGCCTTATTGACAAAGAACTCGGTGAGCGTCTTACCAAGAAAGATTTTGAGGCCTTTGAAAAGAGATTCGAAGCCTTTGCAGAAAGAACAGAAGAAAACTTCCGTCGTGTTTGGCAGGCTATTAACGAATTAGCCGAAGCCCAGAAGAAGACCGAAAAGCGGCTAAACGAGCTTGCTGAAGCCCAGAAGAGAACCGAAGAGCGGCTCAACGAACTCGCAGAAGCCCAGAAGAAGACCGAAGAGCGGCTCAACGAACTCGCAGAAGCCCAGAAGAAGACCGAGGAGCGGCTTAACGAGCTTGCCGAAGCCCAGAAGAAGACCGAAGAGCGGCTTAACGAGCTCGCCGAAGCCCAGAAGAAGACCGAAGAAGTATTGCGCGGGGCACTTAAAAGGCTTGACCGCCTGGAAGAACGTGTAGAAGGGCTTTCTGATACCGTGGGCTACACCCTTGAGAACCGCGCTTATAAGGCCTTGCCAGGCATACTTTCAAAATATGGATTAAAAGTAGAAGATCGCCTGTTAAGAAAGTACGTCAAAGTCCGCGGGAAAGAAAGGCAGCTAAATATCTACGGCTATGCCAAGCTCAATGGCGAAAGGGTACTTATCCTTGGCGAAGCCAAAGTCAGACCTTCTAAAAAAGAAATCTCGCGTTTTGAAAAGTTGTGTAAGTCCCTTGCAGAAAAAGAAGGGCTTCCTGTCTTTAAAATCTTTGTAGCTCACGATTTTCCACCCTCTATCGAAGAAGAATTACACAAAAAAGACATCCTTCCCATCTGGTCTTACGACCTGGAATAACCAGGCTTAAGCGGGGGTTTATAACCTTCAAGGTCAATTAATATCTTCTTAAATCCTATGTTTTTAAATGTTTCCAGGATATTCTGTTGATAACTTAGAATTTTTTCGCTTTCTTGGGGATAAACCTGAATGATACACAGGTTTTCTTTTATGCGCACGCGGCATAAGGAAAACCCCAGGGCATTAAGATAAGCTTCAGCTTTTGCCACTTTGGCCAGGCCTTCTTTGGTTATGGGCTCACCTGTTAAAAAACGCGTGGCAAGACATGGGGAAGCTGCTTTTTTATATGAAGTTAACCCGTAGGAGCGAGCCAATTTACGCAAATCTTTTTTGTTTAAACCGGCTTCTTTAAGGGGCGAGAGTATTTTTAGCTCGTTTAGCGCTTTAAGTCCTGGTCTTTCTTCTTTCAGGTCATCTACCTGGCTTCCGTCGATAAGGGGGTAGGGGCTTTTTTCCAAGAAGAAAGAAAACATAGCTTTCTTACAAAAATAGCAGCGTTCAGGAGGATTAATTTTAAAGGCTTCTAAAGCCAGGTGGTCAAAGGGCAAAACAAGGTGTCTTACGCCTGCCTTAAGGGCTAACATCCTTGCCTGGGCAAGATCAGATGATGGCATTATTTCCGAAGCACAGGTGAGCGCCAAGACGTTTTTACGGCCTAGAGAATCTTTGGCCAGCAACAGCAACACACCACTATCAAGACCCCCAGAAAGAGCTACGGAAACTTGGCCAAGGCCTTTTAAGAGGTTTTCCAGCCGCTTTAACTTGGCTTTAAGCTCACTCACTAACGAAACGGATAAAGCTCTGTGCCTGGAAACGGCGCTTGAGGCTCTGTTAACAAGAAGTTCTTTTCTTTTATCCAGGTCTTTAAGATGTTAGCGATTTTACGCGCTTTGACCATACTTGAAAGCGGAACCGTAGGGATCTCCTTATCAAGGACTTTTATTTTACCGCTTTTAAGTTCGGCATAGCTTACTGTTCCGTAGGAGCGTTTGATTCCGTTGGGATAGTCGTGGGCGTAGTCAACTACTTGCGTAAAAAGTTCTTCGTCAGAAAGCCCGGCAAAGGCAGCGACTTCTTCGTTTAGGATTGGGATAGGCACACCTACACCCACTGCCAGCGAGCAACCATAGCCAAGGATGCTAACTCCCACCAGCCATTCAGAAGACATTTGTTTCAAATCGCCATAGACCATAAGGGTGGCTGCTGGCGAAAGAGGAGCGCCTTTTTCCGTGCGCGGCACTTTGAAATTACACTGGGTTCCGGCCCAGGCTACGTAGCCTACGCCGCCTCCAAGGAAAATGCGGGTACCCACACCGATGGTACGGAGATAGGGATCTTTAAACAAGGGAGATAGCTCTCCAGAAGTAGCATAGTTCGCGTTGCCCGCTTTAGGGCGTAAGATGCCCATGTAGGTGTAAATCGTTTTGTCGGAGAGGTTAATAGCGCAGTTGTAATTTTGATAGGCATTACGAGGATTACATAAAAGGGCATAGGGGAGGTCTTTTAAGGTGATTTCTTTTTCTAGGTATTTGCGTGGATAGCAATGGGTGCCATACGCTGTAGCACGTAAATATACGGTTTTTCCGGCAACCAGATCTTGAATAACGTGGCCTCCACCATAGCGGAATTCTCCAGGATAGACCTTGTTCAAAGGATCGTCTTCGCAAGGCTCTGTTGCGCCGATATAGATATCCACCGCGGCAATGCCGGCATATGCCGGGACACCGTTTAGCCAGACACGGTGGGCTTTGATGGCAGGGGTGGAATGTCCAAAGTTTATAAAAGCTCCAGAGGAACACATGGGAGCAAAAGTGCCCGTGGTCACTACGTCAACTTCGGCAGCGGCTTCCGTTGGGCCTACGTCTTTTACTATTTTTACCATTTCTTCCGCAGTAACTACTACGGCCTCACCACGCTTGATCTTTTCATTGATTTCGTCGATGGTCTTTTTTACTTTAAAAGCCATGTGTCCTCCTATTCCACCAATGAAATAATTTGATGCCCTGCTAGTTCAAGGGCAGCTGCAATAGGGTCTAAAGGGCACTTTTCAAGACGTATGTAGTAAATCTTTTCGCCTGAGGAATGGACATCCATGCCCACGGAAATAATGCGCCCGCCGTGATGACGAATAATGTCAAGCACCTCTTCGAAGCTTTTGTTTTCCGCAGGAATAACATCAATGCGTGAACTTGAGCGCAAAATGCCCATGAGCTCAATAAAAGCTTCTAGCAAATCAGTCACCGTTATGATACCAACCAGCTTGCCACCGTGGGTTACTGGAAGCCCGCCTATTTTGTAACGGTGTATCAACTTGGCTGCCTCATCAATAGTGGCTTCCGCATCTACGGTGACAGGATTGATAATCATTACTTCTCGCACAGGAAGTGTTTCCATAAGAGAAGGAAGGGTGTACTGGCGGATGCTGCTTTCTGTTACCAGGCCTACCAGTTCATCGTCTTCCATCACGGGCAGATGACGAATGGAATGTTTTTTCATCAATTGCACTGCTTCTTCAATGGTGGCGTCTGGCGAAATGGTGATTACGTCTTTGACCATCCAATGTTTAATACGCACCTAACTTTCTCCCTTGACGGACTTTTGGCCAAGTATAGCATGCCTTCGTTTGTTTGCTAGGCTGCCTTGCGCCTGTCTTTTTGTTCGGCAAAATGTTCCTTTACCTGGTGCATAAAGGCCTCAAGCCTCATCCGCGTTCCCATAGAGCGCTGCCCATCGCATGAAACCGTGAGCACAGGAACCATGCCATTTTCTTCGCGTACCCGCTTGAGAAGCATGGCTACCACCGTTCCCGGCATACAGGTAAAGGGGATAACGTTTATAATGCCGTTTACACCTTTTTTGAGGTAATCAAGACTTTTCCCAACAGAAAGAATAGCTTCGCCTTCAAACTCGTCGTTTATGTATTTGCGAGCAAGGCCAAGTATTTCGTCAATGGAAGGGTCTTCTGCTGTGCGCAAAATATCTTTTACCAGGCTTGCAAACCGGTGTTCGTCTTTCACCTGCACGTGGTTTTCTATAATAAGGCGGGTGAGTTCACGGAATTTGCGAAGCCGCTTAGCCCATCTTTTTGAGGTGTAGTTAATGTAATAAAACCACTCAGAAACAGGCGGAAGCCAGACTTCCGCTCCCATCTCTTCAAGCACTTTTATCAAGTCTTCGTTGGCAAAACGATTCATGCGCACATAGATTTCGCCCACAATACCCACTACAGGCTTTTGTCCGAAGTCCTCTGTAGGAATCTGGCTAAAGGCTTCACGGGCCTCTTCCATCACCCGCAAGAGATCTTTTCTCTCTTCTACAGCTTTGCAGAGTTTTTTAAGACACTCGTGATAGACCTTTTCAGTCTCTCCGGGATTTAATTCATAAGGTCTTATTTCGCGTAAGAACTTATCCAGAATATCGATACAAACCAACACTTTCCAGGAAAGCCTTACGAAGTCGCCTCCTATCATGCCAAGCTCTTGGTAAAGTTTGAAATTTTGTGTGGGCGAATAGATTGGCACGTCTTCATAACCGAGTTCGTCGAGTATTTTGCGGTGAAGACGGTTATATTGGCCGAAACGACATGGTCCTGAGCCAGAAGGCATAAAAAAGGCCGCACGTTTCGGGTTAAAATCAGGCTGTTTAAGCATTTTTATCATATCGCCTGTGGTGAGCACCGCGGGGTAGCACTCTTTGCCAGAAGTGTAACGGCGTCCGAGCTTAAGGGATTCTTCGTCAGACTCTGGGAGAACCTCAGCATCCACGCCGCAAGCACGAAATACCGCTGCAAGTCCATAGACGTGGTCAGACATGTACGGAAGATAAATAACCCGCTGGTCTTCAGGCTTGACTCTTTTCCTGTGAGGCTTGACAGGTCTTTCTGGAGAAATCTTTTTTCCCCGTACACTATCAAGAAAGGCCTCGATTCTGGTAACTACCCCTGCATCGGCGCTATGTTCGTCTATTTCGAGTTCAAGGAAGGGTTTTCCTCCCAAAAGTTCTTCAAAAAAGTGGATAATGAACGAGTCCGGGCCACAGGAAAAGTTGGTCAGGAAAATAGGATAAAGAGAGGGATGTTTTCTAATAAAGTGTGCCGCAAGAAGTATTCTTTGGCCGTAGCGCCAGTACATATCTTCAAGGCCGTCAAGTTCTTTTATTTCGTGAAGAGGGAGCATATCTACGGGTATGCCAAGCACTCCCAGGCTTCTTATCTTGTTGTGAATGGCAAGATTTGCGCCGGGGTCAAAGGCATTGTACGGACGGCCAACAATAACCAAGGCCACTTCGTCTGGTTTCAAACTAGCAAGTATTTCGCGCCCGCGGCTCTTAAGCCAGGAGTCAAATTCTTTTTGGGCAGCTTCCGCTTGCTCCCAGGCTTTTCTGAGCTTTCTTTCTGGAACGTCCAAAAGGCGCGCGAGTTCTTTTTTTTCTTTCTCAAGGACTTTACCCCCGGTGCCAAAGTGGAAAACCGGAGCCAGGATTTCAGCTCCGTGTTCTTTCAAGTTTATAGAGGCCTCAAAAGCTGCTGCTACACTTTGCACGTAAGGGCAAATTTTTCCAGAGCCAAGGGCTGGGTGATCAGAAGGGAGATCAACGATATAGGGCACAAAGATCTTTTTTATGCCCTTTTCAAGAAGATTTAAAACATGCCCGTGGGCAACCTTTACCGGAAAACAGGTCTCTGCTGCTACTATTTCACAGCCTTCGTTAATAAGTTTTTTATTGGTGGGGTCAGATACTACCACTTTAAAGCCCAGTTCCTGAAGAAGAGTGGCAAAAAACGGGAGCCTTTCAAAATTGAAAAGCATGCGTGGTAATCCAATCTCACCGCGCTTGGCATCATCTCGTTGAGCAAGAAAGCTAAGAAGCTTGGCTTCTCGCTCTGAGACCAGATTAGGCAGGGTTTCAGGGGGTTTGCGGTGGTCAACTTCGTATTTTTCGCAACGTCCACCGTAAAAATAAGGCCTGCTTTCTTCTATGGTAACTTTTCTGATTTCACAACGGTTTGGGCAGGCGTGACATTCAAACGTCTCGATTTTGTAGTTGACCTTCGAAAGGTCAAAACCACGGAAAGAAGATTTTCCTTTGGTTTCTTCCCTGGCAAGGAGCGCTGCTCCCAGGGCTCCGGTTACCTCATGATGCGGCGGGACGATTATTTCCTTGCCAAGGACCTTGTCAAAGGCTGCCACAATGCCTGCGTTAAAGGCTGTGGCCCCTTGGTAAAAGATCTTTTCCCCGATTTTGCGGCCTTCAACTACCTTGTTGAGATAGTTGTGCACGATGGCATAACAAAGCCCAGCGATGAGGTCTTCTTTGGGAAGCCCCTGCTGCTGATAGTGCAAAAGGTCAGATTGCATAAAAACCGTGCAGCGTTCTCCCATTTCCACTGGGGCTTCAGATTTCAAAGCGTAGAGTCCAAATTCTTCAATGGGTACGTTTAGCCTTACCGCTTGTTCTTCAAGAAAAGAGCCAGTGCCTGCAGCACAGGCTTTGTTCATGGTAAAGTCAACGATAGTTCCTTTCTCAAGGCGAATAAACTTTGAATCCTGACCGCCTATTTCGATAATGGTATCAACTTCTGGATCTATAAAAGCAGCTGCCTTGGCCTGGGCGGTGATTTCGTTTCTAATTACATCAGCCCCCACAAAGTCTCCTACCAGATAGCGCCCGGAACCCGTGGTGCCAACGCCCAAGACCTCGATTTCAAAGTTTTTAGGAAGTCTGCCATAAAGATCAAGGAGCCCTTTTTTAACGCTTTCAAGAGGTTTGCCGTGGTGCAGGGCATAGGTTTTAGCAATAACTTTTCCTTCTTCGTTTATTGCTACGAGCTTGGTGCTTACCGAACCAACGTCAATCCCAACGTAAATTTTGAGTTTGGAAGCGTTTTTTGGGAAATAAGTTTCGGTCTTAGGGGTCCTCACGGTATAAGGTCCGAGTTTTGGAAGCCTTTTAACTGAGCGTTTGCGTTCCTTTAGGTATTCCTTAAGGATATTTGAACCCTGGTATGCGGCGGCAAATTTGCCGTCTAGTCCGTAAAGCGCAGCTCCAATGGCTCCCATGATAAAGTGATACTCTGGAATGATAAGCTCTCCCTCTTTGAGGTTAAAGACTTCTTTGATAGCGCGGCGCACTCCAAAATTAGCGGCAACTCCACCTTGAAAAACAATGGGAGGAAGTACTTTTTTCCCTTTGGCCAAGTTGCTTTTTAGGTTACGCACAATGGCAAAACAAAGCCCTGCGATGATTTCATGATCAGGGACAGCGGCTTGTTGGAGATGAATCATGTCAGACTTGGCAAACACAGTGCAGCGCCCTGCGATCCGGGGGATGTTTTCGGCCTTTAGGGCAAGTTTGCTAAATTCCTGAATGGTGTAACCAAGGCGCGCGGCCTGTTGTTCCAAAAAGGCCCCTGTCCCCGCAGCGCAAAGGGTATTAAGGGCAAAGTCTTTGATGCGAAATTTCCCGTCTTCGTGGGAGATAAAAACAAGCTTTGAGTCTTCTCCGCCGATATCGATAATAGTGCGTGCTTCAGGATGAAAGTGCTCAACAGCTCGGGCATGGGCCATGACCTCGTTTACAAAGGCAACCCCAAGGATTTGCGAAATGGTCTTCCCTGCGGTACCGGTGCAGGTAAGGCCAGTGAGCTTTCCGCCAAACTTTTCTTCTACCTGGGCAAGCAGCCGTTCCGCAGTTTCTACAGGTTGCCCGTGGGTTTTTTCATAGGCGTGAAAAAGTATTTCCCGCTTTTCATTTAAAACCGCTACTTTGGCAGTGCCAGAACCTACGTCAAGCCCAACGTAATATTCCATCCCCCGGCCTCCTGTTGAAGTTTTCTTTAATTTAAGCGATTTAGTATGATTTTTAAATAGGATTTTGTTTAACCCTTAAAAAGAGCAACAAATTTTTCGCAGGGAAGTTGTTCCTTTAAGAGAGATAAGGTCTCATGCGGCTTTGTAAAGCGTCCCACGAGAATTTTTAAAACTTCTGCCCCTTGGGCTTGATAATAGGAACGAAGAGGTCGGGTACGGTTTTTATAAGTTTGCCATTTTTTGTAAATAAGTTCGATATAGTCGTCATCGCGGCCCTGGCGGTCTCCTCCTGTGTTGCGGTGGATGCGCTCAAGAATCTCCTCAAAAGAGGCTTCTATTACCAGGACCAAAGGAATGTTAACACGGGAGGCGAGTTTTTGGGCCTGGCCAACATGCCTTGGCAGGCCGTTCATTATCAGGATTTCATCGCGCGCGCCTTTGTGTTTTAAAAAACCCAGGAAGATTTTTTCCACAAGGGGGAAGTGTTCGTCTTCAAAAAGAAGGCCTTCTTCTAAGACCTTCCTAATGAAGATGCGTTCAGAAGGCAAAATGTCTTCACGTAAAGCACCTTTGGCAATGGCACGAAGCTCTCGGCCAAAGTCAAAATGTAAAAACCTGTATCCATATAGTCCTTTTTCTTCTAGAAGGTCTCCCAGGGGAGACTTTCCCACTCCCGTAGGGCCAAGGAGTAAAATCCCTTTGAGCTCAGGCATTGTTAGGGCAAAATAGCGTCCACAAAGGCTTTTGGATCAAATGGTTCCAAGTCTTCGAGCTTTTCTCCGAGCCCGATAAAAGAAATGGGGATTTTGAAAAGATGGGCAAGGGTTAAGGCTATGCCCCCTTTGGCAGTACCGTCCATTTTGGTGATAATAAGGGTATGGACGGGAAGTGCCTGGCTAAACCATTTAACCTGGCTTACGGCATTTTGCCCGGTAGTGGCATCTATCACCAGCATGTTTAAATGAGGGGCGCCAGGGATGGCTTTTCCTGCTACCCGGGCCATTTTTTTGAGTTCTTCCATAAGATTGTATTTAGTGTGAAGCCTTCCCGCGGTGTCAATCAATGCTACGTCTATTTGGCGACTTTTGGCAGCGTTTAAGCCTTCAAAAACAACCGAAGCAGGATCGGCCCCGGGCTTTTGTTTGATTACAGGTATTTCAAGCCTTTGTCCCCAGTTTTCAAGCTGCTCAATAGCTGCTGCCCGGAAGGTGTCTGCCGCTACAAACATTACCGAAAAGCCAGTGTTTTTCAGCCGAAAGCCAAGCTTAGCAATGGAGGTTGTTTTCCCTACTCCGTTTACTCCCACCACGAAAATGGCCGCGGGTCGTGCCTCAGGGGGAAAGGGTGGGGGTTCAAGAGAAAGGATCTTTAGCATCTCAGCTCTAAGGGCTTTTTTAAACTCAGAAGACTTAAGCAATTCCCCTTGAGACACTTTGATGCGTAAGGGGGTGAGCAGGGCCTTGATGGTGTCGATATTTATATCAGCGGTGATAAGGGCTTCTTCTAATTCCTCGAAAAATTCTTCATCAACCGCACGTTCAATAACAAAGACATCTTCAAGGCTTTCTTTCAGGCGTTCTCGGGTATGCGAGAGCCGTTCTCGAAATTTGCCCCAGAGGTTTTTTTCCTGGTCTTTTGCGGTTTTTTCTTCTTTTTGGCGTAACCACTTGAACATAGGAAATACCTGCATTAAAAAGAATGAAGTTTGTTTTAGTGATAGTCCAGCTTAAGGAACTTGGCAAGAATGGAAATAACGATCAACTTACTGCCCGAAGAAAAGAGAAAAAGGCTTGAGCTTGAAGGGGATCTTCCTTTTGGCCGCATCTTCACTGACCACATGTTTTACATGCTCTACCAAAAAGAAAAAGGCTGGCATAGCGCCCAAATTAAGCCCTACGAGCCTATCTGTCTTGATCCCGCGGCGGTAGTTTTCCATTATAGTCAAACCATTTTTGAAGGCCTTAAAGCTTACTATGGCGTTGACGGAAAAATTAGGCTTTTTCGGCCAGATCGGAACATGGCGCGCATGAATCGCTCTGCACGCCGTATGTGCATGCCCGAGATAGACGAAGAATTTGTCCTGAAAGCCCTTAAAAAGCTGGTTGATATTGAAAAAGCCTGGATTCCCAAAGAAAAAGGTTCAGCCCTTTATATCCGTCCGTTAATGATGGGAACGGAGGCCTTCTTGGGTGTAAAACCAAGTGGCGAGTACATCTTTTTTATTATCCTTTCCCCGGTAGGAGCTTACTACCGCGAGGGCTTTAATCCCATAAAAATATACGTAACTGACAAATACGTTCGGGCAGCTCCTGGTGGCGTTGGGGATGTCAAAACCGGTGGTAACTACGCTGCAAGTCTGGCTGCCTCAGAAGAAGCCATGAAGCTTGGCTATACCCAGGTTCTCTGGCTTGACGCGGTAGAGCGCCGCTACGTGGAAGAAGTGGGCACCATGAATATCTTCTTTTATTTTGAAGACGAACTGGTAACCCCATCCTTAACCGGAACCATCCTTCCTGGGATTACCCGGGAATCAGTCATTCAAATGGCAAAGGACTGGGGAATTAACGTGACTGAAAGGCGCATTACCATCGACGAAGTCATTGAAGGTGCCCGTACCGGAAGGCTCAAAGAATGCTTTGGTACTGGTACGGCAGCGGTTATTTCACCGGTTGGCTGGTTAGCGTATAAAGGCGAGGAATACGTAATTGCTGGTGGTAAAACAGGCCCCCTTGCCAGACGCCTTTTTGACGAGCTTACCGGGATCCAGTACGGCGAGAAGCCTGATCCTTACGGCTGGATTCAATTTGTTCCTTAACGGACTTTTCTTTTTCAAAGAGTTTTTCCAAGATTTTTTCGATATTCTTGATTTTGAATTTTATTTTGGGTTTTTTCTTAAAATGTTCAGCTAAGACTTTTTCCTCTCCCCATATAATAGTCTCTTTGATGACTTCTTCTAATTCGGCGATGTTTTTTGTCCAAGGATGAAGAAGCAGGTGTTTGAAAAAGTTTTCTGAGAGTTCCGGGACCTCTTTGCGGTATATCCAGGCATAGTGTTCTAAGAAGTGCTGTGCTAAAAGAGGAAGGTCAATAAGCCGTTCCCTTAAAGGCGGTAGATAAATAGCAAATTCCATTAAACGAAAAAATATTTCGCGCAAAATTTTTTGCTCTTTGAAGACCTGTTCAGGGGCTTTAGAAAGCGAAACAATGAGTTTGGTAGATGTTTTTACCGGTTCTTTAGCTCCCAGCGGATAAAACATTCCCGCTTCAATAAAGCCGAGAAGTTTTTGCTGGGCTGAAAGAGGCAAAAAATCGAGGTTTTCTATGTAAAGGATTCCGTTAGCCGCCTTTTTAAAAAGGCCGTCTTTTTTTCTCTTTACTTTGGGAAGTGCGTTTCCTGTAAAGCCAAAAAGAATTGGTTCAATCATTTCTTCGGGCAGGGCCTGGGGAGAGAACTTTATAAACTTGCCGCCGTGATAGCCGTGGATATGACGGGCAAGGAGTTCTTTACCAACACCTTTTGCTCCCCAGAGAAGTATCGGTGAAGTTACTTCTGCAAGCGTCGGAATAAAATCGCGAATCTTTGCTATTTTGGGGTCTTCGCCAATAAAAGGTTGGGTCCTTTCCTCGGTACTTAAGGGGAGATGACATGAAAATAATTCTTCAACAAAGCTTATAAGCCTTTCTGCGGTAAATGGTCGTTTGAAGTAATGGGCTTTAATAGGAAGGGTTGTTCTTTTTTTGCTAATGGCCAGAAAGGTAACTCGTTTTATCTTTTTACCAAGTTCAGTGACCAACTTTGATATTTCATCTCGGGGAAGTCTTGCAGGTTCAACCAATACGATTAAACGGGCTTTCTCTGGGGAGACCTGGTGCAACTTTGCTAAGGTCAAAATATGACCAATATAGCGCCCTGCTAATTCTTCTCCAGCTAATAATGCAAAATTAATCATTGTATAATGGTTATCTGCAAGAAATGTGCCGATCGTCTGTAAAATTTTTGTTTGAATTGTCAAAAGATTTTGCCATATTTCTGGCATTTTTGGTGTTATAATGAATAAAGTTGAGTCAATTGATTGACAGGTGTGAAAAATTTTTCCTAATTAGGTTGTTTTTTGGGAAAAATTTTTCACAAATAGACTAGCTAAGGGAAGAAAATTCTACGGCCTCTCCGGCGGCAAAAAGTTTGTCACCTAAGATACAGACAACCCCAAGTATTTGGGGTAATTTTTTCAGGGCTTTCTTTAGCTTTTTAAAGTCTTTTTCTTCCCGGATAAGGTTCCCCAGGGCCGTAGCCGCAGCATCTGCAAAAGCGGTATCTTTGGCTATCACACACATAGCATCCGCCTTGCCAAGGCTAAGACTGTGACCAACGGTGCCAGAAGAGGTACACACCCCGCAGGGCATGAGGTGTTTTTTTATCCTTAAAGCCAGCTTCCCTGAAAGAGGAGATTTTCCCGCCCAGATGGCCACGGTAGCTTCGCGTTTTAGGGAAAGGAAGATATCTCCGCCGTTTTCAACCACTATTTCCGAAGTAAGGCCTTGGTCAAGTAAAGTTTTTCCAATCTCCTGGGCAATGGCCCCTGCTACCGCCGCCATGGGTCCTGTTCCCGCAAGTTTTCCTGCCTTTATCATTTTTCTTGCCAGAGAAGGTGCGCTTTCGTCCTGAGAAATCGGGGTAAGTGAAGTGAGGAATTCAGGCCTTCTGGCAATGTAGTCTTCAAGCTCTTTGCGCAGAGAAAAAAGAAGAGCCAGCGTTTCTGAGGAAAGATCTCTTTCGGCAAGGACCATAAGGTCTGATTCGTGTAAAATCACCCTGAAAGAGACCAGATTTTTAGTTTTTATACGTGTACGGTAGTCTCTAAGTTCAAAATTCATGGTAGCGTAAAGGTACAATTAAGCTAAAATACAAACACGATGCCAAAAGTTAACAGCGTAAATATAGCAGATTTTTCAATAGGTGGGGGAATCCCTCTTCTTATTGCAGGTCCCTGTGTGCTTGAAGACCTTGAAACCGCCCTGGCTTGTGCTTTTTCAATGAAAGAGGCGGCAGAAAAAGCAGGTTTTAACTATATTTTTAAAGCCTCTTTTGACAAGGCCAACCGAACTTCTCTTTCTTCCTATCGGGGGCCGGGCCTTGAAAAAGGCCTTACCATGCTGGCAGAAATCAAGCGCAAGGCCGAAGTCCCCGTTACTTCAGACATACACGAACCCTGGCAGGCCGAAGCAGTAAAAGAAGTCCTTGACCTCATCCAGATTCCGGCTTTCCTTTGCCGCCAAACAGATCTTATCGTGGCCGCGGCCCGTACCGGAAAACCCGTAAACATCAAAAAAGGCCAGTTTGTTTCGCCTTGGGATATGTACTACGCGGTGGAAAAGGCCCGTAAGGCCGGGGCTTCAGGCGTCCTTTTGACAGAACGAGGCTACACCTTTGGCTATCGTAACCTGGTGGTTGATATGCGGTCCTTTCCTATTATGCGAAGTTTTAGGGTGCCGGTAATCTTTGATGCTACTCACAGTGTGCAGCTTCCAGGAGGTGGTGGCGGCGCTTCGGGGGGAGAGCGTGAATTTATAGCCCCTTTAGCGCGTGCTGCGGTAGCTGTTGGGGTAGATGGTATCTTTATGGAAGTTCACCCTGATCCAGAAAGGGCCCTTTGTGATGGTCCTAACTCTTTGCGCCTGGAAGAAGCCAAAGAGCTTCTCTTCGTGTTAAAAGATCTTTACGAAGTGGTAAAAAAATATGATGTCCTTCCCTGAAGAAATCCTTAAAAGAGCTTCCAAAATCAAACTTTTGTTGCTAGATGTTGACGGAATTTTGACAGATGGTCGCATTATTATTGACGCTAGCGGGAGTGAGATAAAACACTTTTGTGTAAGAGACGGTATGGGTATCAAGCTTTTACAAATGGCAGGCATTGAAGTGGGGCTGCTCTCCAGTCGAACTTCTCTTCCAGTTTCTCACAGGGCCCAGGAACTGGGGATAGACCTTATTATTCAGGGAGAAAAAGACAAGCTCTCTCTTTATGAGAAGATAAAGCAGGAAAAGTCTCTAAAAGACGAAGAGATTGCTTTTATGGGAGATGATTGGGTTGATATACCGGTGCTTGCCAGAGTAGGGTTGGCTATTTCAGTGCCAGAAGCCTGGCCACCCGTAAAAGATTATGCCCATTACGTGACCAAACAAAATGGCGGCTACGGGGCGGTAAGGGAAGTTTGCGACCTTATCCTTGCGGCTTGCGGAAAATGGGAGGAAATCTTTAAATGTTTCGCACCATCTTCACCGCGTTGTTTCTGATGATAGTACTTGCCGCTTGTTCTCCGCAGTTAAAGCCATCCAAAACGCTTCCCAAAGGCGAGAACAAACAAATTCACGCTTTTTTAAAGCAAGAAGAAAAAAAGCCGGAAATAGAAATAAAAAAGCTTCATTATGTCCTTTATGAGCAAGGCCAACTTAAATGGAACGTTTGGGCTCAAGAGGCGCAGTTTTTTGGACGTTCTCATATCAAACTTTACCAACTAAAACTATGTGCAGCGCCTGATATGAATTTTTGCATTTCAGCAGACAAAGGAGACTGGCTAGCAAAAGACGGAAAATTTGTTTTTGAAGGCCAAGTGGTCCTTAATACCAAAACCAAAGGCAGGCTTTTAACTAATTATCTTGTTTACTTTCCTAAAGACCAAAAACTTAAAACCAAGGCCTTTGTTCAGATCATAAAAGATGGTCTAATCATAAAAGGGCGGGGTTTTAGCTACGATATAAAAACTGGTGTTATGAAAGTCTTTGAAAAAACAAGGGTTGAGATCAATGCGTAAAGCTCTTTTTTGGGCAATGATGATCTTTCTTTTTTCTAGTGGCGTAGTTTTTGCCAAGGATGCTATTTCCATTAAAGCCGAACGGATGGAGGCCCTTGAGACCAAAAATCAGGTGATTTTTACGGGCAACGTTGAGGTCAAGAAGAAAGATTTTACCCTTTACGCGGATAAACTTTTGGTTTTTTACCAGGAAAAAAATGGCAAACGAGAGGTAGAAAAACTCGAAGCCTTTGGCCGTGTAAAAATAAAAAGGGGCAATTTAATCGCCTTTGCCAAAAAGGCCACCTATTTGAAAGCTAAAGAAGAATTGATCCTTGAAGGAGACCCGGTAGTTTGGGAAGGGGACAACAGCGTTAAAGGGGCGCGTATCATCCTTTATCTTGCTGAAGACCGCTATATTGCAGAGTCGTCTCCTGAGGCGCCAGCAGAGGCGATAATCTTTGCAGAATAAGATGAAAGAAGTTCAAAGACTAAAAGCCCAGGGGCTTCGCAAAAAATTCAAACGTCGAGAGGTGGTGTGCGGCGTAAGTCTTGAAGTTCCCAAGGGAAAAGTTGTAGGGCTACTTGGGCCAAATGGGGCGGGAAAAACAACCACTTTTTATATGATTTGCGGGCTTCTCCCTGTTGATGAAGGCCAAGTCCTTCTTAACGACAAAGATATTACCAAGATGCCCATGCATGCACGCGCCTGGGAAGGTATCATCTATCTTCCTCAGGAGCCCTCTGTTTTTAGGCGTCTTACGGTGGCAGAAAACGTTCTCTTGGTCCTTGAAATTTTAAAAATTTCCAGGCGTGAAAGAGAAACAAGGCTTGCTACGCTTCTTGAAGATTTTGGCCTTGAACGTTTGAGGGATCAACTGGCTTATGCTTTGTCAGGGGGCGAGCGACGCCGGGTAGAAATCATGCGCGCGCTTGCGAGAGAGCCAGAATTTTTGCTTCTGGATGAGCCTTTTGCCGGAATTGATCCCATCGCCGTGGCAGATTTAAAAGAAATAATCAAAAAACTAAAAGAAAATGGTCTTGGCATATTGATATCAGATCATAACGTCCGGGAAACCTTGCTAGTTTGTGATTATGCTTATATTGTTGCCGAGGGCAAAGTCATTGCCCAGGGAAAACCGCAGGAAATTGCTGAAAATCAACTGGCAAAAGAATTATACCTAGGAAAGGATTTCAGGTTAAACTAAAGATATGGCGCTTGAATTAAGACAACATTTGAAACTTACCCAGCAGCTGGTGCTGACACCCCAGTTGCAGCAGGCGATAAAGCTCTTGCAGCTAAATCGCATAGAACTTGAACAGGTAATCCAGCAGGAAGTAGAACAAAACCCAGTCCTTGAACAGGAAATAATCGAGCCCAAGACAGTTTCTTTAGATGAAGTTGGTGCTTCTTTTGAAGCTGAAAATGGTTTGAATCTTGCTTCAGAAAGTCCCCTTGGTCCAGAGGCCGTTAAAGACTTTGACTGGGAAGCCTATTTTCAGGATACCGGAAGCTCTTATCCAAGCTTTGCCTTTGAGCAAAAAGAAGCCATCGATTACGAAAGAAGGCTCACCAGGACAGAAGATCTTGTCTCTCACCTCTTGTGGCAGCTTTATCTTTCAGACCTCCCCGAAGAAGACCGCAAAATAGGCGAATACATCATTGGCAATCTTGATGAAAGGGGTTTTCTCACGGTCTTGCCTGGCGAAATTGCCGCTGACCTAGGGGTTGACGAAGAGCGTGTTTTACGGGTCCTAAAAAGGATCCAGTTTTTTGATCCCGTGGGAGTGGCAGCACGTGACTTGAAAGAGTGCCTACTTATCCAGCTTGAACACTTAGGGCTTAAAGATTCGCTTGCAGCTAAGATCGTCAAAGATCATCTCCATCTTTTGGAACGAAATAACATTGCCCAGCTTGCCAAGGTCTTAAAGGTTTCTCCTGAAGAAGTTGAGGCCGCGATAGAGGTCATCAGGGGGCTTGAACCAAGGCCTGCCCGCAATTTTTCGGATACAGAACCTCAGTACATTGAACCAGACGTTACGGTGTTTAAAGAAGGTGGAGAGTGGGTGGTGCGCCTAATAGATGAAGGTTACTCGCGTTTGCGCATAAGTCCCTATTACCGCAAACTCCTCCAGGACGAATCAACTCCCCTTTCGGTTAAGCAATACATTAAGAAAAAATTACAAGCAGCTACCTGGTTTATAAAAAGTCTTGAACAACGCAACCGCACCCTTCTAAAAGTTTCCGAAAGCATTATGCGTTTTCAAAGGGACTTTTTAGAAAAGGGAATTACTGCTCTTAAACCACTTGTACTCCGAGATGTAGCCCTTGATGTTCAGCTTCACGAATCAACTGTCAGCAGAGTTACCACGGGCAAATACATCGACACGCCCCACGGTATTTTCGAATTAAAGTTTTTCTTTTCGTCGGGATATCGCAGTAGCACGGGAGATGAAATTGCTGCAGAGAGCGTAAAGCAATACATCAAGGAAATTATTGCTTCAGAGGACCCCAAAAAGCCTTATAGTGATCAAAAAATAGCCGATCTTTTAAAAGAGAAATACAACATAAAAATAGCCAGGCGCACAGTGGCTAAATACCGCGATCAGATGGGGATATTACCGGCTAGCAGGCGCAAAAATAAATAAAGCAAGGGGCACAGTCATGAAAAGATTTCATGAACAATATATTATAGATGAGAAAGGCCAAAAAACAGCAGTAATCCTTCCAATTGAGGAATATGAGGAACTTTTAGAAGATCTGCACGACCTTGCAATTATTGCCGAAAGAAGAGATGAGCCTGTAATTGATTTTGATGAGCTCAAAAAGCGTTTAAAAGAAAATGGAATTATACAAGATTAAGTGGAAAAGATCGGCAGAAAGTGACTTGCGGGCTATTGATCCCCAGCAAATTATCAAGATTCTTAGATCTGTTGAAGCCCTTGCTTATAATCCGTTTCCGGTACAGTGTAGGAAACTTCGAGGGTCAGAAAGAGCCTATCGTATCAGGGTGGGAAATTACAGGGTTATTTACAAAGTGGATACCAAGGCAAAAACGGTGATTATTTATCACGTACGCCATCGTAAAGAGGCATATCGGTGATTAGGCTGTATTTTTAAAGATAAATATTGTCATAATGCTTAATGCTTGGATGAATGATTATTAAAAATCGCTATGAAAATATTTTTTAACAGAAGGAGGTTTTATGCAGATTAACGTTACCTTTCGCCATTTAGATTCTTCTCCAGGCCTTAAAGAATACGTCCAGAAACGTCTTTCCAAACTTGAAAAATATTTTAACGGTCCTGCGGAAGCAAACGTGATCCTTAAGGCCGAAAAATTCCGTCAGCAGGCAGAGGTCTCGATTGTCGGTGACGGATTCAATATAAACGGCAAAGAAGAAACTCAAGATATGTATGAAGCCATTGATTTGGTGGTGGCCAAGCTTGAAGCTCAGATCAAAAAATTGCGCGAAAAAAGAAAGGGCCGCAAGAAAGGAGCTCCTAAGGAAGTAGAAGCTCCTTTGGCAAGTTCTTTTGAACCCCTTGAAGAAGAATTACCTATTGAGGTTGAGCGCGTTTTTGTGAAGCCTATGTCTGTGGAAGAGGCAATAGAACAACTCAAAGCTACTGGTCGAGAGTTTTTGGTCTTTAATAACCCTGATACCAACTCGGTTAACGTGATTTATCGCCGCGGGGAAGAACGATTCGTATTGGTACTTCCTGAATTTTCATGATGAATGAAGGGGGCTTGGCCCCCTTTTATAGGTGAGGTTATGAGAATTAGTGATCTTCTGATTGATAGTTGCTTTTTGCGAGATTTTAATGCCAAAGACAAATGGGAGTTTTTTGAAAAGATTGCCAACTGCCTTGGAAAAGAGCTCAATATCCCGCCAGAAGCTATTAAAAAGGCCTTAGAAGAGCGTGAAAAACTTGGTAGCACTGCTATAGGAGGGGGCGTTGCCATCCCTCACAGTAGGGTTTCGGGGTTAGAAAAAATTGCCATTGCCCTGGCGATAAAAGAAGACGGTCTAAATTTTGATGCTCCTGATAAATTGCCGGTTAAACTGATTTTTGTGGTACTTGCTCCTGAAAATGAATCCAACCTTTACCTAAAAACCCTGGCCCAGCTTGCTCGCATTTTGAAACAAGAAAAAATAAAAGAAAATCTCCTTAAAGCCCAAAGCCCTGAAGAAGTCAAGAGGATTTTATCCGAAGTTGACTACGGATACTAAAAAAAACATCCAAACAGTTATTATTACCGGGCTTTCTGGTTCAGGGAAAAGTACGGTTTTGCGAGCTTTTGAAGATTTGGGCTTCTTTGGGGTGGACAACCTCCCTGTAGAACTTCTGCCGGCTTTTCTTGATATTAAAAGCAAACAGCTGACTGACAAAAATTCCTTGCGTTTAGCCTTGGTAATGGATGTGCGCGAAGAGTCTTTTGTCAAAAGCTGCAAAGATATTTTTGACCAGGTAAAAAAAGAAGGCTATCACCTTGAGATAGTCTTTTTAGAAGCAAGTGATGAGGTCCTTATTGCACGTTTTTCCCAGACAAGAAGGCCCCATCCCCTGGCTCCCCGTTCTCCTTTGGCAGAGGCCTTAAAGCTTGAAAGAGCTCTTTTAGCAGATGTAAAAGAGATTGCCGACGTGGTGATTGATACTTCGAAATTTAACGTTCATCAGCTACGTCGTGAGATTAAAGAACGTTTTGGCCCCCGCAAAGATCTTACTTCGCTTTTGGTGCATCTTATGTCCTTTGGTTTTAAATACGGTGTTCCTCCAGAGGCCCACATTTTGTTTGACGTGCGCTTTTTGGCCAATCCTTACTTTGATCCAGCCCTCAAACCCCTAAGTGGTCTTGATGAAAAAATAAGAAAATATGTTTTAGGGGTCCCTGAAACCACGCAATTTCTTGCTCTTTCAGAGCAATATTTGCGTTTTCTGCTTCCTCAATACGAAAAAGAAGGAAAAACATATTTAGTGGTAGGCATAGGTTGTACGGGTGGTAGGCATCGTTCTGTTGTTATTGCCCAAGAGATTGGTGCTATGATAAAAGAATGGGGTTGGGACACCATTATCACGCACCGGGACATTGACAAGGAGGCCGCAAAATGACGGGTATTATCATCGCGGGCCACGGGCGCTTACCAGAAGAAATCCTTACCATCTGTGCTTTTATCCTGGGGAAGATACAAAATGTCGAAAGTGTGGCGATTGATCCCTCTGAACCACCTGAAGAAATCCACAATCGTTTAGCAGAAGCTATTAAAAGGCTTGATCAAGGGCAGGGGGTGGTTATCCTGACAGACCTTTTTGGGGGTACACCTTCAAATATTGCGCTATCGTTTCTACAAAAAGGCCGGATAGAAGTGGTTTCAGGGGTTAATTTACCTATGGTGATCAAGGCCATCCAACACCAAGACTCCCCCGCGGCTGAGCTTGCACCTATTTTGGTTGAAGCCGGGCGTAAGGCTATTACCAAAGCCTCCGATATTCTGGAATAAGATTGCGTTTTAAAAAAGACTTAGAACTTAAGCTTAGGCCTGCACGAAAAGAAGACCTAAAGGAAATTCTAACTATAGAGCGTCTATCTTTTCCCACTCCCTGGCAGCCAAGTCATTTTTTTGCTGAGCTTTATAAAGAGAATGCCCATTTTTGGGTGCTTTTAAAGGGAGAAAAGATTATCGGGTATACTTGCTTTTGGATAATTCAGGACGAGGCGCATCTTGCTAACGTGGCCATTCATCCGTCTTTTCGTGGTAAAGGCTATGGTTCTTTTCTTTTTATTCATTTTTTGCGCTTCCTCAGGCGAAAAGGAGTAAAGAGGGTTTTTTTAGAAGTACGCGAAAGAAATAAGATTGCCCAACGCTTTTACGAGAAGTTTGGCTTTAAAAAAGATGGAATCCGGAAAAATTACTATCAGGATACCAAAGAACATGCCATTTTGATGCACAAATGTTTATAATATTTTTAGAATCCCACCAAAAGGAGGAAAAAGATGGGGGTAAAAGTAGGCATTAACGGTTTTGGTCGTATTGGTAGGGGTATATTCAGGGCCCATCTTAAGTATCCAGAATTCAAGGATATTGAGATTGTTGGCATAAATGACCTTACTGACACGAGAACATTGGCGCATTTGCTTAAATACGATTCACTCTTTGGCACCCTGCCAAACAAAATCGAATACACAGAAAATTCTATTATTGTTGACGGCAAAAAGATAAGAGTTTTTTCAGAGCCAGAGCCAGGGAAAATTCCTTGGGCGGAGGTTGGCGCTGAGTATGTTATTGAATCCACCGGCCGTTTTACTGATGCCAATTTGGCCCGGGCCCACCGGGAAGCCGGGGCCAAAAAGGTCATTATTACGGCTCCTGCTAAAAATGAAGATTTCACCGTAGTGCTTGGAGTTAACGAAGACGATTACGATCCTATCAATCACCACGTAGTGTCAAATGCCTCCTGTACCACTAACTGCTTGGCTCCAGTGGCCAAAGTTTTGCTTGATCATTTTGGCATTAAGCGGGGGCTTGTTACCACGGTACATGCCTATACCAATGATCAGCGCATCCTTGATTTTCCACATAAAGATTTGCGCAGGGCACGTGCCGCAGCAGTCAACATGATTCCCACCAAAACAGGCGCAGCTGCAGCTGTGGGCAAGGTAATTCCTGAGCTTCAGGGCAAGTTTGATGGCCTGGCGGTAAGGGTTCCCACTCCTGATGTCTCTTTGGTGGATTTGGTAGCAGAGCTTGAGCGTGAAACCACGGTAACTGAAGTGAACGAAGCCTTCAAAGCTGCCCAGAGCCGCTATCTTGCTTATACCGAAGAGCCCCTTGTTTCAACGGACTTTTTAGGAGATCAGCACTCAGCCGTGGTAGATGGCCTTTGCACCAGAGTAATTGAAGGCCGTATGGTCAAAGTTATGGCCTGGTATGACAACGAATGGGGCTATGCCAACCGGGTGCTTGATTTAATCCTTTATATGGAATCCAAGAAAGTTTAATTTTTGGGGGCCCGGGTTCCCGGGCCCTTGCGGAGGTAGCATGAAGACAGATACTTTTACCTCTAAAGCCCTCATCGCTAACCTGAAAGAAACCGCTGTTAAAGAATTTCCTATCCCCGAAGAGCATTGGGTTCTTCTGGAAGTGGTAAGCGGATACCAAGGTTTAGAGGCCCAAGCAGTTTCCCTTATCAAGGAGATTAATCACCCCTATCGTAATTTGCGCCTGGTTATTGCAGATTTGCGTTCATTTATTCTTAAAAATTTCCGCGTGATTGCCAAAAAAGAGAAAGGCCCCCAGGCTTTAGAGGTTGCAGCTAGCATTTTGCTTGACATCATACAAAAGGAAAAAACTGACGAGATAATTAAGCAAGCTGCAGAAGCTCTGTTGGCCATCTTGGACAAGATGGCAATTTCTCTTTCTTCTCCTGATATTTCTCGATTCTGGCAGGTTTTTGAACTTGTCTTTTCAAGTTTAAAAAGGCTTCCTTCTCACAAATTACTCCATTTTTTGAGGAGTTATTTCTCTTTTAAAAAGCTAGCCAAAAAACTCCTTACCAAAGAAATTAGCCCTGCTGAGAAAGAGCTTTTGGCGGATTTCCTAAGTTACACTCTGAAAGTTACTTATGAATACTGGCTTTCAGAGCTAGACCCTGCAAAGTGGATAGAAGACGAATGTTTTTGTGCTTTAGGGCCACGCAGTAAGGACTATTTTGTTTTGGTTGAGCCAATCTCTCATGAGAGCCTAAGAAAATATCTCAAAACGCTAGAGGAGCTAAAAGAAAAAAAAGACCTTGAAGCATTACTTTTACTCCCTGATTATCTTGATATCCTGCGTTTTTACAAGGACTTGCCAGACAAGGTCAAGGCCCTTTCCCACGGGACTGATACTGAAGACCCCTTTCACAATATCAAGATTCTTGTGCTTTTTAAAATCGTAGAGACCCCGGGTACAGAACCAATTCATGAAGACGCTTTGCAGCAGATAAATCGTGAGCTAGTTCAGATGATAAGGCGTGAGCCTTCGGAGACTCTTGATGATTTTATTATCAGGGCCTTTGCCCTTCTCAAAAAAAATATCAGGCGTTACCCGTGGACAGCGCTTCAGTGTATTCGCAATATGGGTTTTGAAATTCTTGACAGGGGGGATCCTCGTTTAGCAGAGCTATTCCTTGAAGAAGTGGTCAAGTTTGGTTTTCAGCCTCCTGAGATAAAAGGCGTTGATAAAGAATGGCATCTCATATGCAATCCAGCTCATATTCTCAATATCAGGACCTGGCTTGATATTATTTCGCACCATCCCAAATGGTGTACCACGCTGCTTTCGGCCCTGATTATTAACTTGCAACTAGCAGGGACCTGTATTCGGGATACGGATCTTTTCCAAAAGGACGTATCAAAGCTTTTGAATAGCGAGATTGAACCGGTGTATAACTTGGTTAAACAATTTTGCCGCATTTTGCCGGTTTATTACAACGAAATAGGGGCAGAGGGTCTTTTAAGAGATGTTTCCACAGAGCTTGACGAAATCCATTCCCGGAAAGACGAACTCATACATTTTTTGCGTAAGCAGAGCCACGTTGAAAGTTCCAACCTAATCATTGATTTTATCGAAGCAATTTTTAATTTCTGGCTCACCAAAGACAAAAAACCGCTAAAGCCTTTTATTCCCTTTGAATTATACGAACGCTTGCCCACCACTGGACCATATATCGATCCGGTTCATGAAATTCTGGTAGCGTTCTGGCAAAAGGCCAACATCAGCAAGTTTCAGGATTTGCTTCCCTTAAAAGAAGAAGAAATCGAACAGATTCTTGCCGGGATTAATGCCCCGGAGAAAGAAAAACGGCGCGTTTTTCTCTTGATAAAGATGTATCAGCTTGAAGTACAAAAATACGGCTTTGATTTGTACGAACTTAAATCATACCTTGAGCAATCAAAGGCCTGGGGTTTTGAAGGAGTAGATAAGCTTCTTGAAGCATTGGAAAAAGGTAGCCGCAATGAAAAACTCGAAGCCCTGTTAGACTATTTAGAATACTTACAGGGGATAATTCTTTCGCCCCAAAAGTTTAATCCCCGCGAAGATATTTATTTTAAAAGACATATTGCTGCTAATATTCCTTCCATGTATGGCAGGTACCACGAAAAGAAGTTCGACGCCCTGGGGCTTACTTTTAGGCTCGAGGCCCTTGCCAATGTTTTATTTGAAGAGCTTGTGGCGGAAATTGACATTCCTTTTATCACGCGCTCGACCTTTTTTAAAATTTTAAAGATTCTTACCTACTTTCGCAGGGCCCTTCAAATAGAAGGAATTAGCTCTAAAAAATTCAATACCTATTTAGACTTACTTCAGGCTTCTCTTGTGGTAAGACGTTTCACTTATACGCAATATCTTGACATTTTTCGCGGATTACTTGAGGGGGTAAAAGACATAGCCAAGGTTTACTACATTAGTCCTCACCGGGAGAACCTGGCTATTATTTTGCGCCAGCTTGGGCGCAAAAATCTTTTGCCTAAATATCTGGCTGGGCACGAAAATCTTTCGGATGAGGAATTTTTCCATAGGGTTTCTGAGCGATTTATCAGGGATTTGATCGCACAGGCCTTTGGGCTCCAGGCTCTTGATAATTTTGTTGGAAGACTTTACCGCACCCTTCTTGAACAAAGGGAAAAGCTCTCACAGGAAGACTTGGATCTCTTAATGACCTATGATCCAGGCCGTGCTATTTGTCCCATTTATAAACCAAATCCCCTTACACAGGACCTCATCCATTTGGGCAACAAAGGCCATAATCTTTACCTATTGGCAACTTTAGGTATGAAAGTGCCTCCTGGGTTCATAATCACCACAGAGGCTTTTCGCTGTTACCGCGTAATAAAAAGATATCAAGCCACTTATGAAGATTTTCTCAGTCAAATACGCCAGGCCCTTAACCAGGTAGAAAGTCTAACTGGAAAACGATTTGGTGATCCCGAAAATCCCCTTTTAATTTCAGTGAGAAGTGGTGCTGCCATTTCTATGCCAGGCATGATGGCCACGGTTTTAAACGTGGGGAGCAATATTGAAATTATTGAAGGGCTTGCGCGCAAAACAGGTAATTTATGGTTTGCTTGGGATACTTATCGTCGTTTCCTGCAGAGTTGGGCTATGGCACATGGAGTGGAAAGAGAAACCTTTAACCGGCTAATGCGTGAACACAAAAACATTTATAAGGTCAAGAAAAAAAGAGAATTTAGCGGTGAGCAGATGCGCGAGCTAGCCCTCAAGTACCGCGAAGTAGTTAAAGAAAAAGGGGTCCCTCTGGTAGACGACCCCTGGGAGCAGCTCCTTATTTCCATTGATTTGGTTTTTTCTTCGTGGAATTCAGAAAAGGCGCGAGCTTATCGCCAGCTAATGGGAATTTCTGACTATTGGGGAACCGCTGCAATTGTCCAGGCTATGACCTTTGGGAACCTTTCCCTTGAAGCAGGGACAGGGGTTGTTTTTACCGCACCGCCTTTTGGAAAACTTTCCCGGGTGGCCCTTTGGGGGGATTATACTCCCGGAAATCAGGGAGAAGACATCGTTTCAGGGCTTGTTACCACCTATCCCATTTCTATTGAACAGAAGAAAAGAGAAGGCCGGGCAGATGAGCCTTCTTTAGAGGAAAAATTCCCTGAAATATACAAGTCCCTTTACAATATTGCCCAAGACCTCATTTACAACAAAAAGTGGTCTCACCAAGAAATCGAATTCACCTTTGAAGGCCCTGAGCCCGAAAAACTTTTTATCCTCCAAAGCCGTGATATGGTAACCAAGGAGGAGCGTCCTCGTATCAAGGTCTTTGTACGGACGCCTGCCTTGGAGAAGTCTTTTATTGGTCGTGGTATAGGGGTTTCTGGGGGAGCACTTTCCGGTCGCGTTGTTTTTACCTTGGAAGACATAAACGAATTACGCAAAGAATCTCCTGTCACGCCTCTTGTTTTACTTCGTTTTGATACCGTTCCTGATGACATCAAAGAAATTAGTGCGGCTGATGGACTTTTGACGGCAAGAGGTGGGCAGACTTCACATGCTGCTATTGTGGCCTCACGACTAGGTAAGACTTGTGTAGTAGGGTATGAAAACATGAGCATATACGAAGAAAAACGCTATGCCCGGCTTGATGGTCATATCGTTAAAAAGGGCGATTGGCTTAGCATAGACGGGGTTACTGGCCACGTTTACCTCGGCCGCCACGAGGTGCGCGAAGCAGCAGGCTTCCCTGAAGTGAGCAGCGTTTTTTAATTGCTAAGCAGGCCTTCCTGCTATTATAAATTTAGGTGTACATCTTTTTAAGAAAAAGTGAACTCTTAATGCTATGAAAGGAGGGTTTGATGCGGATAGAAATTAACGAACCACTACCTATGAAGTTAGGTATTAATGGCTTGGGACGTATTGGTAAGCTAACCCTTTGGCATCATGTGGCGCGCAAATCTTTTCAGGAAATAGTGGTCAACCTGGGCCGCAAGGCAGGGACATCTCTTCAAGACATAGCCAATTATATCGAAAAAGATTCCACCTACGGATGGCTCCCCGTTTATCTTTACGGGCATAAAGCCGAGCGAGTCATTGAAAATTTAAATGAAGACGAAGGTACGATGACCATAGACGGGGTCCCTGTGCGGATTTTGAGGGAGAAGCGAAATCCTGCTGAAATTGGCTGGAAAGAATACGGAGTGCGTCTGGTGGTGGATTCTACCGGGCGTTTTCGTGATCCCACTGCTTCTCCTGAGACTTCAGGTGGTGCCCTGCGAGGGCATCTTGTTTCAGGGGCAGAAAAAGTCATATTATCAGCACCTTTCAAGATAAAAGACAAAGAGCTTGGGATGCCAGATGATGCGGTAACCGTGGTTTATGGCATAAATGATGGCGATTTTTTGCCTGATAAGCATCGGGTTATCAGTGCCGCCTCATGCACCACAACCTGTCTGGCCTATATGATCAAACCTTTGCTTGATTATTTTGGGGTTAACCGCATACTTTCCGCCTCGATGGTCACGGTGCATGCCGCCACTGCTTCCCAAGCTGTGCTTGATAGAGTGCCCAAAGCAGGAGCTACGGATTTACGTAAAATTAGAAGCATCTTTAATAACATAATTCTTACCACTACCGGAGCTGCCAAGGCTTTATCCTTGGTCATTCCCGAAATGAAACAGGTTGGCTTTATTGCAGAGAGTGTACGCATTCCTACCAACACCGGAAGCCTTATTGTGCTGGTGGTTAATATCCAGGATGAAAGCCTTGAAAATCGCGTTACCAGGGAAGTTCTTCATAATATTTATGAAGAGGCGGCAAACGGGCCTTATCATCCTTATCTTAAATTCACCTTAGAACAAAATGTTTCTGCTGACATCATTGGCTATCCAAAGGCGGCAGCTATCATAGAGGGATCTGAAATCCATACCAGGACCGGGCTGGTACGGGTAGATTTAACCAAGGCCTGTGGCCCTGATGGGCAGAAACTTGAAGGGCTTACCTGTGCCCAAATAGAAATTCCAGTGACTCAGGCGGTAATTTATGGCTGGTATGATAACGAATTTGGGTCTTATACCAATATGCTTGGAGAGTTAACCCTCCATATAGCCCAGCAAATGCTTTAGGAGGGAAGACTATGAAAATAATCGACGAAATTCCTGTTGCGGAAAGGCGGGTTTTTTTAAGGGTCGATTACAACGTACCCCTTAAAGAAGGAAGGGTTGCTGATGATTCCCGCTTAAGAGCTACTTTTCCTACCATCAAATATGCGCTTTCTCAGCGAGCAAAAATAATCCTTGCTTCCCACCTTGGGCGTCCAAAGGGAAAAAGGGTTCCTGAGCTTTCTTTGGCTCCGGTGGCCCAAAGACTTGCCGAATTACTTGAGCAAGAAGTAAAATTTGCTCCCGATTGTGTGGGAGAAGAAGTTGGGGAACTTGTTTCCACTCTTAAGCCAGGGGAAATCCTGCTTCTTGAAAATTTGCGTTTTCATGAGGGTGAGACCAAAAACGACCCGGAATTTGCCAAAGCCCTGGCACGGCTTGCAGATGTTTACGTAAACGATGCTTTTGGCGTGTGTCATAGGGCCCACGCATCGGTGGTAGGAATTACAGAGTATGTCGAAACTTGTGGGGCGGGGTATCTTCTTGCCCGTGAGGTTAAATATCTTTCAAGCTTCCTTGAAAATCCACAAAAACCAGCGGCGTTGGTCATTGGCGGGGCTAAGGTTTCCACCAAAATAGGGCTTTTGATGAATCTCTTACCACGTATCGATAAGCTCATTATTGGTGGGGCAATGGCCAACACTTTTTTGATAGCCGAGGGGTTTAGTCTGGGAACTTCTTTTTACGAAGAAGAACACCTAGAAGAAGCCCGTAAGATACTTTCTGCTGCTCAGGAAAAGGGTGTAAAGGTATATCTTCCCGTGGATTTAGTAGTGGCAAACTCTAAAGAGGCTGAAAAAGGAGAAAACGTTAGCATTTTCGAAGTACCAGAGAACATGGCAGCTTTTGATATCGGGAAAGAAACCCGCAAACTTTTTACCCGGGCCTTAAGTGGACTTGGTACGATGGTGTGGAATGGCCCTTTGGGGCTTTTTGAAAATCCGGCTTTTGCCAAAGGCACTATAAAAGTAGCGCGTAAGGTTGCGGCAGAAAATGCCATTACCATGGCAGGGGGAGGGGACACGTTACGGGCGTTAAAAGAGGCTGGCGTATCTCGCGCTTTTTCTTATCTTTCTACAGGAGGCGGAGCTTTTCTTGAATTTTTAGAAGGAAAAGTTCTCCCTGGTATAGCAGCGCTTGAGAAGAAATAACGAGGAGGCAAGACATGAAGAGGAGACCCTTAATTGCAGGAAACTGGAAAATGTATAAAACCGTACCTGAAACACTGGCGTATATTGAAACCTTTAAGCCTCTAGTGGCTGGAGTTGAGGATAGGGACATCATGCTTGCTCCTCCCTTTACTTCGTTAGATGCGGCGGAAAGGGCCCTTGAGGGGTCAAACATTGCCCTGGGAGCACAAAATTGCCATTATGCCGATGAAGGGGCCTTTACCGGTGAAATCTCACCCCGCATGCTTGCGGATATCGGGGTAACCTATGTTATTTTAGGGCATTCTGAACGGCGGCATCTTTTTGGTGAATCTAACGAACTTATAAGAAAAAAAGTCGAAAGTGTTTTGCGCTATGAACTTATTCCTATTCTTTGTATTGGTGAAACCTTAGAAGAACGCGAGGCTGGTAAAACACTTTCAGTGCTTGAGAGCCAACTAAAAGAAGGTCTGGCTGGTTTTTCTGCTGAAGATCTTAAAAATCTCGTAATTGCTTATGAGCCCGTTTGGGCCATTGGCACAGGAAAAACTGCTACCCCTGAGCAAGCCCAAGAGGCCCATGCTTTTTGTCGTAAAATACTGGCTGAGATGTTTGGTGAAGATTTCTCTGAGAGGACAAGAATTCTTTATGGGGGTAGCGTAAAGCCAGAAAATGTTGTAGGTCTAATGGCACGTCCTGATATAGACGGAGCCCTGGTAGGAGGGGCTTCTCTTAAACCGGATTCTTTTGCCAAAATAGTTAATTTTGGGAGGATGGAATAGGAATATGTTTACGGTTCTGGTAGTTGTGCACGTAATTGTCTGTATCTTCTTAGTAGGTGTTGTTTTGGTGAATGTGAGCAAGGGCTCGGAAGTAGGGGCCGTTTTTAGTGGCAGCCAGGCTATCTTTGGGGGAGCTGGCCCTGGAACATTTTTAAACAAAGTTACCACAGTCCTTGCTATTTTATTTTTTACTACTTCTTTGGCACTTACCTATCTTTCAACAAAGCGCACAAATACTATCATGAACGAAGTGCCAAAGTTAGAAATACCTGCACCGCAAAAAGCCCCCGCTCCGCAGGTACCTACTACTCCTGAATCAAAGCCTGAACAGGTACCTGTTCCTACTCCCCAGCAAGGTAAATAAGAAAAAGGCAGGCTTAAGCCTGCCTTTTAACTACTTTGCAAATCTTTTATCGCTTGTCTGGCTTTTTCTTTTGAATTGTAAGATCCAACCAACTGATATCCTGATTTTATTAAATATTCTTTACGCCACTCGTTAACATATATTGCCATAAAAATCGAGCCGCCCAGCTGTATTATGCTTACGGCTAATTCAGCATTGTACCTATCAGGAATAGCAACTTCAGCGAGAATACTTAGACTTAAAAAACACAGGGCAAGTAATAAGCCGTGTTTCCATAGCCTTTTATAGAAAAGATATAAAACGCCAAAAAGAAGTGCCCAAAGGTTAAAGCCATCTTTTACTATTTCAAATCCTTTAAGACTATGTTTATACACGTGCCACATAAGCTATCCTGCGTAATTATGTTACATGTGACCCTGCAAAATTTCCGAGATCAGTATTTGTAAGCGCAACTGTAGGGGATCCGTTCCCATTTTTCGAAACGAAAAATGGGAACGGATCCTAGACATAAGCAAAGTTGTTTTGCAAAGGTCTCATAATGTTTTTTAAAAGATCAGCTCTAATGCTTTTTAAGCTCTTTCTTATGGTTCTCTGGTAAGAAAATTTGATGATGATCAATTTCTAACGGTCTATCGCCGTCGAGGTTAAACAATTTGCGGGTAAAATCAACTACCTGTTGTCCGTCTTTATGATATCGATTTTTAAGGTAGATGATAGGGTCATGTAAAAGTTTGTTGACTAAAGATTTAGTTAGAATATCAAGAGCTTCAAGGTCTTCTTGGCAAAGTTTGGTTTTTAAATGAGAAATAGTTTTTTCTAGTTCTCTTTTTCTTATTTCTTCGGCTTTTTTCCGTAGGGCAACTATAGTGGGGTATATTTCTAATTGTTCTAGCCAACTCAAAAACTTTATAACTTCTTCTTCTATGATGCGTTCAGCTCTGATTGCTTCTTTTTGTCTAAAGGCAAGATTTTCTTCAACAACGGCTTTTAAATCGTCTATATCATAGACAAATACATTTTCTATGTCGTTAGCTTTGGGATCTATATCCCTGGGAACTGCGATATCGATAAAAAATAAGGGACGCATTTTGCGGGGGCGCATAAGTTTTTTTATCTGCTTAGCACTTAAGATATAGTTTGGAGCTCCGGTGGAAGAGATGACAATGTCAACCTTTAAAAGGTAGTCTTCTATTTCTTCAAGACTTATTGCTTCACCTTTAAAATGTTTGGCAAGTTCAATGGCACGGGCCAGGGTACGATTGGCAACAATTAGTTTTTCGATTCCTTGAGCGAGTAAGTGCTGAGCCGCAAGCTCAGCCATCTCTCCTGCCCCAATTAACATGGCCTTTTTGCCAGAAAGCTCGCCAAATATTTTTTTGGCAAGCTCAACGGCAGCATAGCTTACTGAAACTGCGTGGCTGCCGATACCAGTTTCAGAACGAATGCGCTTGGCTACGGAAAAAGTTTTGTGAAGAAGGCGATTCAGGATAACACCGGTTGCCCTTCTTTTAGCCGCGCGCCGGTAAGCATCTTTAAGTTGGCCAAGAATTTGGGGTTCCCCTAATACAAGGGAATCAAGCCCTGAGGCCACGCGGAACAGATGCCTTATGGTTTCTTCGTTATGAAAATAATAGAGATGAGGCTCAAAGAGGGAGATTTCTATGTCATTGGCACGCCCCCAGGCCTTTTTGCTCATTTCAAGGGCCGCCTGAGGCTCTCTCGTAACTAAATACAATTCAACACGGTTGCAGGTTGAAAGAAAAAGGGCTTCCCGCACCACTGGTATTTTTAGAAATACATCCAAGGGGTCTATATCTTTTCCAGCAAAGGCAAGTTTTTCTCTAACCTCAATAGGGGCGGTGCGATGATTAAGCCCGATAGCGATAATGTGATCTTTAACCGTGCCATTCGACATAGGTATGTGCCCCTGGAATGTAAAGATTTATAATAAAAAACGAGATTAGCCAAGCAAGAAAACCGATTAAAGAGAGCCAGGCGGCTTTTCTTCCCCGCCAACCTACTGCGAGCCTTTCGTGCAAAAGGGCCGCGTAGATAAGCCACATAATTAACGACCAGGTTTCTTTGGGGTCCCAGCTCCAGTAGTCACCCCAGGCCTTTTCTGCCCAGGCCGCTCCGGTGATAATGCCGACAGTCAACAAAGGAAAGCCTATTTTTAGGGAAATTTCATTAACCCGGTCAAGTACTTCAAGAGATGGTAGTCGCTTAAACCAACCACCTAGTTTTTTCTTTTTAATTTGGCGTTCCTGGATGAGATAAAGCAACCCACTTGCAGCCGCGAGAATAAAAAAGCCATATGAGATAAGAGATATAGCGGCGTGGATTGGGAGCCAGTAACTACGGAGTACCGGTGGAAGGGGAAAGATTTCTTTCGGGCATAACGAAGAATAAAGCATAAGAAGCGCGGCGATCGGTGTGATTACTGATCCCAGAATACGTACTTGTTTTAAGCGCTTTTCGATTATGAGATAGGCCAGCACAATAGCCCAGCTCAAAAAAGACGTTGCCTCAAAAAGGTTGGTAAGAGGGGGATGGCCCGCTTCGATCCACCGACTAATAATGCTCAGGGTGTGAAAACTAAATCCCAAAATCAGGGTATAAAGAGCGCCTTTGGCTGCCTCGCGTTTAAGGGTGTAGGCGTATACAAAAAAGCCTACCGTGGCGACGCAATACACAATAAGAGCAAGTTTAAAGAAAAGGATATTCATAAGCCATAAGGTGCCATATTTCGGCTTTCTTGTGAAGGAGCTAGATTTTGAGCTTGCGCTTTAAGTAAAAGAATTTAAGCCTTTGGCTGGCACTTTTATTGCCTTTTTTAAGGTAGCCTTGGTGCATTTTGTGAAGGAAAAGATCAATTTGGAGATAATGTGGTACGGGCTTGAGTCCGGGTTTTCCTAGGATGATTCTCAACGCTTCCATAGCAGCCAGGGCACTGCAAAGATAACACGCAATCACCGAGGCAGGCCCCTGGCCTGCTTTAAGGTCAATACTTTTGAGGTCAAGATATTTGAGAAAAAAGGGCTTGGGGGCAAGCCCTAAAGCAAAGAGCAAGGCTTTTTCCATAGGAGACATGTCGGGTTTAATGGCGAAATATTCTTCAAAAGATGGGCTTTCTTCGGGGTGAAATACAAGCAAAGAGGCACTAAAGCCCAAGGGAGCCGCGGTGATAAGGGGGATTCCCTTTTCTCTGGCTGTATCATAAAGGAGCTTGCGGGCTTCTAAGGCAAAAAATTCGATCCCATCAATAACAACGTCAACTCCTTCTAAAAAGGCGTTAATATTTTCAGGTGTTATGCCTTCCTCGTAGAATTCTAATTGGAGAAAGGGGTTTATGCGGAAGGCTTCCTCAAGCATTACTTTGCCTTTTGGGCGGCCTAAAGTATCAACCCTGGCACCGTATTGGCGACTGATATTGCGAGGCTCAAAGACATCAAACTCGGCAATTTTGAAACGACCAACACCTGAGCGGGCAAGGCTTATTAAGTGGGTCCCCCCTACGCCCCCAAGGCCTGGAATAGCAACGGTGGCGTGTTTTAGCCGTTCTTGTTCTTCCTGGGAAATAAGGCCGCGTTGAGGGCGAAAGACCTCTTCGAAGAAATCTTTTTCGCTTTTAATACCAAAATTGGTAAGTCTTCTGCCTATATTGCTTTTTTTGATTATATGCCACATAGCTTTTATTTTTATCGTGTCAGGATATGAAAAAGTTTAATGAAAGCTATGGCATTTTGGCAGGAGTTGACGGGTGTAGCAAGGGCTGGTGTGTGGCCCTGGGTTTTTTACGAAAAGCAACAGGTGCTTTTACAGCCGAAAAAATTCTTTTCTGTCGGGATATTACTGAGGTTTTTAATCTTGGAGCAGAAGTTTACGCTATCGATATGCCTATAGGGCTCCCTATGGAACACAAACCCGGGGGCAGGAAATGCGACCGTTTGGCAAGAAAGCTGCTTGGCCCACGCCGAGCCAGTATTTTTACCCCACCTCCAAGAAAGGCCTTTTCTTTTAAAAGTTATGAAGCTTTATCTCAAAGCGGGATTAGAATTTCGCGCCAGAGTTTTAATATCCTTCCGAAGATTAAAGAGCTTGATCTTTACTTGAGAAAATGCAGGCCCAAAAGTATCTACGAAACCCATCCAGAACTCGTATTTTTTAGGCTTCATGGAGATTTTTTGCCTTCAAAGCACACTTCTTCGGGATTAAATCTTCGCGTGGCACTTCTTGTTGGGACCTATTTGTTTCGCAGTCTTGAAAGGAATCTCAATGCGATAAAAGGGAACTTGCGCCTGGACGTATTGGATGCTTATGCCTGTCTTTTGGCTGCTAAACGAATTTATGAAGATAAGGCCCAAAGAGTTCCTGAAAACATTGAAAAAGATGCGTTTGGCTTGGAAATGGCTATCTGGTTTTAGTTTCTTTAAGAAAGCTTGGTAATGATTTTGCATCCTACCAGGTCTCCCCAAACATTTACCGAGGTGCGCAACATATCTAAAAAGCGATCTACCGCTAAGATAAGACCTATCCCTTCCAAGGGGAGACCAACTGCTTGAAGCACTAAAGTCATAGTCACTAATCCTGCACTGGGAATTCCTGCAGCCCCTATGGAAGCAAGGGTCGCTGTAAGAAAAATTAGAATCTGTTCATGAAGCCCTAAGGGTACGTGGTAAATATTGGCAATGAACATAGCTGCTACTGCTTCGTAAAGGGCTGTTCCATCCATGTTGACCGTAGCTCCCAGGGGCAAAACAAAGCCTGCAATCTTTTTGGGGACTTTGGCTTTTTCTTCCGCGACTTCTAAAGATATAGGAAGAGTAGCTGAGCTTGAAGCGGTGGAGAAGGCCACCATAGGGGCCTCGCGGATCTTGAAAAAATATCGCCAGGGTTTTTCTCGGGCAAAAAGAAAAAGAAGCAAACTCAGGGTAAATGCTGCGTGAAAGAAAAGAGCCAAAACTACCGTAATCACGTAGGAAGAAAGTTCCAAAATGGGGGTGATCCCCTTTTCAGCCACGATATTGCTTACAATGGCGAAGACCCCCAAGGGGGTCAAACGTATAATCCAACGTATGAGGGCAATCAGGGCGTCATTCACCGCTTCAAAAAAGCTAAAGAGATTAGTGCGAGATTTTTCATTCAAAGAGAGGGTTGCCAGCCCAAAAACAAAAGCAAAAAAGATAGTGGGGAGGACATCTCCTTGAGCAAGGCTTTTTACAGGGTTTTCAGGGATGAGGCTCTTTACTAAATCAGTAATGGTTAGTCCTTTTACCGCAATTTGTTGGGTGGTCTTTTCAAAGTTAGCATTTGCACCGGGCCTAAAGACATTTACAAAGACAAGGCCCGTAATAACTGCAAGAGAAGTAGTGGCCATGTAGTAGGCCAAGGTTTTAAGGCCTATGTTTTTAATACGGCTAATATTTCCTAGGCCAGCAAGGCTGGTGTAAACAGAGGCGAAGATTAAAGGGGCAATGACCATTTTTAGAAGTCTTAGAAAGATATCGCCAATCAAAGCTATTTTTGGAGGTAACCCTGGTGCGGAGAGCCCTATAAAAATGGCTAAAACAATGGCTAAAAGGGTCTGGTTTTCTATGCTTTTTAAGAAACGCATTAATTTGCGTTTAACATATTGAAGCTAAATCGAGAAGAGGGGGAGGCCGGCAACCCGGCCTCTATTATTTGGTGAGAGTTTTTTCGAAAATACGTTCACTTTTTATGGCTGAAGCTTCGGCCCGCTCAGCAGCAACTTCTGCCCTTTGAGCAGCAGCTTGGGCGGTGTTTGCTGCTGCTTTGGCTTCTTCCACCAGGGGATAGACCTTTTCACTGACAGGTTTAGGAAGTTCACCGGTGGCATAAGCTAAAGCAAAGCTTCCAACTAAACTGCGTACGGCTTCGTTAATGGCCTTAGCAAAAAGTTCATAGGCAGTTTTGTCTGTCCAGATGTTATTAGGGGCCACTTCTACTTCGGTGCGCCCGGTCCAGACTACTTCGCCGGAGACAGCGTCTTGGACATACAAACGGAGCTGGACTTTTGCCACAGAAGTTTTGCCATTTAAAGCAGCTAAGGCTCCTGCAGCTGCTCCTATTCCGGCTCCCTCCCAGGAAGCGTCTATCAAGCCACCTGCGATGCCACCTGTGGCAATGTAGTTTATGCCTTCATAAGCATCTGAAGAAGCAGCTCCGAAAATTGTGCGAGAACCTATTTTAAAAACAAAGGGCAAGATACCACTTTGAACTGGATTGAGGCTTCTTATTTTTTTGTTTGAAAAAGCTACAATTCTTCCTCGTACGATGTAACGTGCGCCAAAGGTCTTGCCCAAATCTTGAATTATTTCTTGGTTAAGAGGGGATGTTTTCTCCTGAGAAAGATTTTTTTGGTTGTGAACAATGGCCTTCCAAATTTCTGCTTTCATTTCTGGAGACCAATCGTTGTTGAGCTCGTTCCAAAGACCGCGAGACATGTTGTAGCTTTCGATTTTTTTGATGATTCCCTTCTTTAGGAGAAATTGATTTACGTCTTCTTGGGGCACAGTTGAAAATCCAGCCTTAAGAAATTCGTCTTCTAAGGCTTCGTTGATAAGCACATTTTTGCGCCAAGATTCCCAAATGTTTGAAGAACTGTAGTCTGCAAAGGGAAGAATTACTATTTTGGCAAGTGTTTGGGTGCCAGAAGGTGGTTTAACAGGTGCAAGAGTTTGTTTGACGCGATACTCTTGGCATCCCGCTAAAAGAAAGGCAAAACAAAGTAGCATTGAAAAGATAAGATTCTTTCGCATGGGCCACCTCTTAATGAGCTTTTATCTTTGGTATCGAACGATTTGACAGAAAAGTTTAATAAAAGTTCGGGGAAGAATTTTTTTTAAAGCATCAATATGCTTTTGCAAAATGGGGATCCCATGAGATTGCTTCGCTTCGCTCGCAGTGACAATTTTCAAAATGTCACCAGTTTTCTGCTCCTGGTAATAAAAACTCTTATTTCTAAGAGTTGTTAGGATCCGTTTGTTTTTTTATTCCGAAAATGGGAACGGATCCCATGCAGTTTTGCTTGCATCACTGATCTCGGCAATTCTGTGAAGGTCTCTGGATAATGGAAATGTAAGGGGAATGGGGCTTGCTAGGATTTGGCAGTCTAGGGGAAGTGTCTTGAAAAAAGAGGGGGCACCCCCCTCTTTTTTACCCAAGGATGATTTTTTGAAATTCTTCAAAGCCTACACGTTCGATAAGGCGTCCTAAACGGTCGCCTTTTTTGGCATTTTCTTCATAGAACTTGATGATTTTATCTGCAATGGCTAGGGCTTCTTCGGTTGAGACGTTGTCAACCAATTTGCGATAAAGCATAGGCCTTGCTCCGCCACATCCACCAACCATTACAGTCCAACCTTTAGGTTTCCCAATAAATCCAAGGTCTTTGATACAGGTTTCCGCACAGTCATTTACGCATCCAGAGACGCCGATTTTAAACTTAGCCGGAAGTTGATAGCCGTGATAGCGCTTATCGAGTTCTGCGCCAAGGCCCAGTGAATCTTGCTGCCCGAGCCTGCAAAAGGTTGTCCCAGGGCATACTTTGATACTGCGTACACAGGCTCCCACCGCAGCTCCAGGATCTACTCCCAGTTCTTCCCAGACTTTATCGATGTCTTCTTCCTTGAGGCCAACTAAGGCTATGCGATCCGCACTGGTAAGTTTCATGGCCTTTACATTGTATTTGACTGCGATTTCGGCAATTTTTTGTAGAAATTCGGGGGTAACAACCCCTAAAGGCACATGAGGTACGATAGCATAGGTTTCTTTGTCTCTTTGGAGCACTGCTCCCTTTTCTCCGTCTTTAAGCATTTTTATCCTCCTTTTTGTCAAAAACTAATTTTTGGGCTTCTATCAAAGTGGTTTGCGAAAATTTTTCGCGTACCAAACGATTTACATCTTGAAGAAGGTTGCCTAAAAGGCAGCTTTTTCCATCGCAAAGGGGCTTGCGAAAAAGACAACGCTGGTCTTCAAGGGGACCACTAATTATTTCGTAAATTTCAAGCAAGGTTATATCCTCAGGAGCTTTATTTAGTACGTATCCTCCCCGAGGGCCTCGGGTAGCTTTTAGTAGCCCAGCCCTGGCAAGCGCTTGCAAGACTTTTGAAAGATGGGCCTCAGAAGCTTCAAGGATTTCAGCTATTTCTTTTACTCGTTTGGGTTTCCCGGGTTCCTTGGCAAGGTATGCCATGGCATGCAAACCCAGCGCTAAAGCATCTGAAATCCTGAGAATATGGCTAGCCATTTAAAGCCTCCTTGAAGATATTTAAATATTTAAATACCATTGTTGTTCGTATTGTCAAGAGAAAAATACCAAGAAGATCTTTGCAAAACATTTTTTTCGCGAAAATGGAAGCGGATCTTTAACGACGTCGAGTGTTTAATGTTCTCAGTAGTATTTTTACGATTTGTGGATAGTATCTTGCTATGATGGCCCAAAAATCATAATATGCCAATATGAATCGTAAGTTTGGCATAAAACAAATAAGAAATATTGGCATAATCGCCCATATTGACGCTGGAAAAACCACCCTTACCGAACGCATCCTCTATTACACCGGAAAGATTCATAAAATTGGCGAGGTCCATGAAGGCCAAGCCACCATGGATTATCTTCCCGAAGAACAGGAGCGCGGCATTACCATCACCGCAGCGTGTACTACCTGTTACTGGCGGGATGCCGAGATACATATCATAGACACCCCAGGCCACGTGGACTTTACCATTGAAGTTGAAAGAAGTCTGCGTGTGCTTGACGGGGCGATAGGGGTTTTTTGTGCGGTAGGGGGCGTTGAGCCTCAATCTGAAACAGTGTGGCACCAGGCCGAGCGTTTTAAAATCCCTAAAATGGCATTTATCAACAAAATGGACCGGATAGGTGCCAATTTTTGGGGAACGATTGAGCAAATGCGCGAGAAACTCGGTGCTAACCCTATCATTTTAACCCTGCCTTATGGCGCCGAAGATAGCTTTAAAGGTGTGATTGACGTTTTGCAGGAAAAATTAATCCTCTGGGATGAAGCCAGTCGTGGCGAAAAGTATTCATTTCATCCTGTCCCGGATGAAATGAAAGAGGAGGTCTCAAAAGTTCGCCAAGAACTTATCGAAACTGTTGTCGAATTCGATGAAGCCCTTATGGAAAAATATCTCGCCGATGAGCCGCTTACCACTGAAGAAATAAAAGGCCTTGTTCGTACGGCCACTTTGTCCCTTAAAGTTGTGCCTGTTTATTGTGGCTCAGCCTTAAAAAACAAAGGAGTCCAACCTTTGCTTGACGGGATTGTAGATTTTTTGCCCTCACCCCTTGATGTTCCGCCTATAAAAGGCATAAATCCGCAAACAGGCAAGGAAGAGCTCCGCTATCCCGATGAAAAAGAACCTCTTGCTGCCCTTGCTTTTAAGGTTCAGCTTTTTGAAGGGCGCAAGATGGTCTATTTGCGCATTTATTCAGGGGTCCTTGAAGTAGGAAAGACTGTACTTAACGTCACCCAAAACAAAAAAGAAAAAGTTGCGCGCCTTTTCCTTATGCATGCTGCCAAACGCACGCGTTTAGAAAGAGCTCGTGTGGGAGATATTGTAGCGGCCATGGGACTTAAGCATACCATAACCGGAGACACTTTAAGCGATCCTGAACATCCTATTTTGCTTGAATCTATCGGTGCTTATGAGCCTGTTATTTCCATTGCGGTTGAGCCTAAGACCCGTGCAGAAGAAGAAAAAGTTGCCGAAGCCCTGGCCAAAATTGCCCAGGAGGATCCCACCTTTCGCATAAAAATAGACGAAGATACCGGACAGAGAATCATCTCAGGTATGGGAGAACTACATATAGAGGTCATCCTTGAACGCCTGCGCCGCGAATTTGGTCTTGATCTTCTTGTTGGAAAACCTCAGGTTGTCTATCGCGAAACCATAACCAAAGAAGCAGAAGTAGAAGAAACTTTCGATGAAACTGTTGGAGAAACAAGACTTTGTGCTCGGGGAAAAATTCTGGTAAGGCCGCGAAAGCGAGGCTCAGGCAATATCGTAGGTGTTCTCTGTCCGCCTGAAAAGATTTCAGAAGAGCAAAAGAAGCTTCTCATTGAAACCATAGAAGGACAGCTTAAGGCAAGTGGCCCGCTGGGTTATCCGGTCACTGATGTTGAGGTAATGGTTCTTGACCTTGATTTTCCTGCAGGCGGTTTTCAAGAAATGGCTGCGCGAGCAGCACTTGTCAAAGCGCTTAACAAGGCCTTAAAAGAGGCTTCGCCCAAGCTCCTTGAACCCATCATGGAGGTAGAGGTCACGGTGCCTTCAGAATTCTTAGGCGAAGTGATCAGCGACCTTAACCAGCGCCAGGGACATGTGTTTGCCATAGAGGCCAGAGAACCTGTTCAGGTGGTAAGGGCCTACGTGCCTCTTGCAGAGATGTTCGGTTATTCCACGGATCTTCGTTCTGCCACCCAGGGAAGGGCTAGTTTTACCATGCATTTTGCTCGTTTTGACGAGCGCGAGAACCTGAAGCCGTAAGTTTTTCTGCGTTTTTTAATTTAAGGGCAACCTGGGTGCGCAAAGGGTCGTTTTCAGGCAATCTCTTGTAGGCCAGCTGTAAATGATAAAGGGCAACTTTTCTTTCGCCTTTTAACTTAAAGTGAAGGAAAAATTGATAATGGGCGTAACCAGGTTTTCCCAGGCTGGCGTAGAGTTGTCCGAAATAGTAGTGAAACTCAGCGTTGTCTTCAAAGTCTTTAGCTAATTTTTTGAAAAGCGCTAAGGCTTTGTCATACTCTTTGGTCTCTTGATAGCAGCGAGCTAAAAGATAAAGGGCACTTTTTCGGTAGGGATAACGCTTGGTATATCTTTCAAGCATAGGAAGGCACTTATCGTATGCCCCGGCCTCAAAATAAATCTCTGCCAGGTCAAGCTTGAAGTCGTCTTTGTCAGGTAAGAGTTCGATAACATAAGACATTTCACGTGCAGCCTCGTCAAAGCGCCGAAGCTTTGCAAGAGATAGGGCTAAACCGTAATGAAGCATGGGATCGTTCGGGCTTTTTCGTATCTCTTCTTGATAACGCACTAAAAGGCTTCCGGCGTCATGGGTCAAAACTTTGACGCGTACCTGAATACGTCTTAGGCGGAAAGGATCAGGTTTGTAGGTAACCTTCGGCTTATAATATTCGATCATGCTTTCAAGATAAGAGATTCGTTCTGCAGTACCTGGGTGGGTTAGGAGATAGCTTGGGGTAGTACTAGAAAGTAGCCAACGATGCCTTACTATTTTGTTGAAGACTTCTACGAAACCACGAGGATCATAGCCAGCCGCGGTAAGGTATTGAAAACCAAGTCGGTCAGCTTCTTCTTCGTCAGCGCGGCTATAAGAAAGGGCTTTTGTCATTGCTAATGCCGATGAGGTAACAGCCACGGCCTGTCCAGCTTGCCCGCCACCTAATAGAAGCCCTGCAATAGTTACTGCTACCGTAGCAAGGTTTAGCCTTGTTAGTTTTTCTATGCGTTTGGCAAGATGCCTCGCCTGAACATGGGCAAGTTCGTGGGCAAGCACTCCGGCTAGTTCGTCTTCCCGGTCAATTTCTTCCAGAAGCCCGGTGTTTACGAAAATCATCCCGCCAGGTACGGCAAAGGCGTTAAGACTCGGGTCCTTCACCACGTAAAACTTGAAAGGGAAATAATGCGGACCAATATGGGCAATGATTCTTTCTCCTACATCCTGAACGTAGCCAACAATTTCAGGATCATCCAATAGGACTCCCTGTTTCTGCAATGTTTCCAGGACTTTTTGCCCGAGCTTTGCTTCGTCTTCGTGGCTCATTAGGGCAAAGGCGGGATATTGAAACAGGAATAAAAAAACAAGGCTTAATGCTATTAGTTTTTTCATGAATACAAATATAAGAACAAATCAGGAGTTGCCAAATAGGGAAAATAAAAAAGGCGGCCTGCAGGCCGCCTTTTAGGTTACTTAGAATTCAGGGGCAGGAGGTGCGCCGGCCCCAGCTTTTTCTTCTTTGGGTTTTTCTGCCACCATGGCTTCGGTGGTAAGGAGCAAGCCGGAAACAGAAGCAGCATTCTGAAGGGCAGTACGGCTTACCTTCTTAGGATCGATGATACCGGCTTCCATTAAGTCTTTGAATTCGCCGGTGGCCGCGTCAAAACCAACAGCACCGCTTTCAGCCTTGACCTTTTCCACAATGATGGAGCCTTCAAAGCCAGCGTTATAGGCAATCTGGCGGAGAGGCTCTTCAAGGGCACGGCGGATAATATCAACACCGTGCTGTTCGTCGCCATCTGCTTCTACTTTGTCAAGGGCAGGCAAGCAGCGGATGAAGGCAGTACCACCACCAGGAACAATACCTTCTTCCACGGCAGCTTTGGTAGCGTTGAGGGCGTCTTCCACGCGGGCCTTTTTCTCTTTCATTTCGGTTTCAGTAGCAGCACCTACATAGATAACCGCTACACCACCCACCAACTTGGCCAAACGTTCCTGGAGTTTTTCACGGTCATAGTCAGAGGTAGTTTCTTCAATCTGAGCGCGGATCTGTTTCACGCGGGCCTCAATGGCCTCTTTAGAACCAGCACCATCCACAATGGTGGTGTGCTCTTTGTCAACAATGATCCTGCGTGCACGGCCAAGCTGATCAAGGGTGGCGTTTTCAAGCTTGAAGCCGAGCTCTTCAGAGATCACCTGGCCACCGGTCAAGATGGCAATGTCTTCAAGCATGGCTTTGCGGCGTTCACCAAAGCCGGGGGCTTTTACCGCGCAGCACTGAAGTACGCCGCGAATCTTGTTGACTACAAGGGTAGCAAGGGCTTCGCCTTCAACGTCTTCAGCAATTACAAGAAGAGGCTTCCCGGAACGAACGACCTGTTCGAGAATGGGAAGCAGATCCTTCATGGAGCTGATCTTCTTATCGTGGATGAGGATATAGGCATCCTCAAGCACGCATTCCATTTTGTCAGGATCGGTTACAAAGTAGGGAGAGATGTACCCACGGTCAAACTGCATACCTTCAACAACTTCAAGGTAGGTCTCAAGGCTTTTGGATTCTTCAACAGTGATAACACCTTCTTTGCCGACTTTGTCCATAGCGTCGGCAATGATGTTTCCGATTTCAGGATCATTGTTTGCAGAGATAGTAGCTACCTGAGCGATTTCCTGACGGGTCTTGCAAGGCTTAGCGAGCTTTTCGAGCTCTTCAACCACTACGTTTACAGCCTTGTCAATCCCGCGCTTAAGAGCCATGGGGTTGATGCCAGCAGTAACAAGCTTGGTGCCCTCACGGAAGATACACTGAGCAAGGATAGTAGCAGTGGTGGTACCGTCACCAGCAACATCGCTGGTTTTGGAGGCCACCTCTTTTACCATCTGGGCCCCCATGTTTTCAAACTTACATTCAAGTTCGATTTCTTTAGCAACAGTAACACCGTCTTTGGTAATGGTGGGAGAACCAAAAGCCTTTTCAAGTACAACGTTACGCCCTTTAGGGCCGAGAGTTACTTTTACCGCATCAGCGAGTTTATTTACGCCAGAGAGCAAAGCTTCACGAGCTTTCTGGCCGTAAAGAATTTCCTTTGCCGCCATATTCCCAACCTCCTTTTTTCAAATTTTTTAGTTGTGGGGAATTTGATTAATCTTCGATGATGGCAAGAACATCATCCTCACGCATGATGAGATACTCTTCGCCTTCGATCTTTACTTCGGTGCCGGCATACTTACCGAACAAAATACGATCGCCTTCTTTTACGCTAAGAGGCAACTTCTGGCCGTTTTCAAGGATACGACCATCACCTACCGCAATGACTTTGCCCATAATGGGTTTTTCTTTGGCAGTGTCCGGGATGATGATGCCGCTTTTGGTGCGCTCTTCTTCTTCAATGCGCTGCACAAGAATGCGATCGTGAAGCGGTTTTACCTTCATGTTCATACCCCCTCCTTTGGGATTTTTTATTAGCACTCACTCTTGACGGCTGCTAATATAATCACGGGATTTAGCTTTGCAAGGGGTGCTTTTTTAAATTTTTTGACGCAGAGCATAAAAAATTGCAACGAATAAGATGAGCATGGAAAGGAAGATAAAACTCTCTAACGAAAAAAATGCAGGAGGAGAGCCATCACCAAGGGTATTTGAAAGGGCAGGGATAGAGAGAAAGAAAAGAAATAAAAGGGTTTCCAAGATAACAAACGTGCGGAGAAAGGCGTTTAATTGTTTTTTGAACTGCCATCGTTGCTTAATTTCTTCTTTTTCTTTTTCAAGGGCGGAAATGATTTCTTCGATTTTTTCTATTTGTCTGCGAGCCGGTTTAATACTGCGGCTTACATCGCCTTGAAGAAAGTGAGAAAGTTTGGCAAGTTCCTCACGCAGGAGATCTAGTTTTTGTTTGTAGCTATATTCTTCGCGGCGATAGGGGTAAGTCCGCCAGAAATATTCAAGCTTATCATATGAACGTTTTAGCTTTTGATATTTGCCCCTCAGGGCTTTGGCCTGCCTGAACAGATAGCCCTGAAGTTCAAGAGAAAGTTCAAGGGCTTTTTTTTCAGCTAAAATAAGACTTAGAAAGCCGCCTTCATATATTTCTTTGCGCAGGTTAGCAATACGTTCTTCTAGTTCTTTAATGTCTTCTTCTGGGAGAAATTTGATCAGGGGCCTCAAGTTGTTTTCGGCCTGGGCCAATTTGGTGATGGCTTCCTTTTGGCAATCCTCAAAAATCGTCGTTATTTGTTTTTCAAGGTCAGGGGCAAAAGGGAAAAAAGCCCCTTCTGAGAGAATCAGGGGTATGGCTTCGTTTTCTTGGAAAAGGGCCGTAACCAGATTTTTGGCCTTTTCTGGGGAGAACTTGACCAGGGTGCGGGCCAGATGAAATTTAGCTGGCCAGAAAAAGCGATCAAAGCGCAATGCTTCCTGGTAATATTCTTCGGCCTCAAGGCCTTTGTTTTCTATTTCATGGAGCCATCCTCTCCAAAAAGAGAGATACGCCTTTAGAAAGGGCGTTTTTGCAAGGGATTTTGCCTTTTCCACGTAAAAAAGGGATTCGGTAATATTTCCTTCATAAGCGCTACAAAACAAAAGGCCAAGTATGGCAAAAATATCGCGATTTAAATCAAAGGAATTAAAGCGCTTTTTGGCCTGAGAAATATTGCCCTGGTAAAGGGCTTCAAGCCCCAAATAGAGATTTCCTCCTCGGGAAGGGAGAAATTTTTTAGGCATCTGGGCATAGCTTTCAGGATTGGCTGCGAATACGAAATGTAAAAAGCCAGGTCTTAGATAAAAAAGGCGTTTGCTAAAAAAAGCCTCGGTTTCTTTCGTTATGCCTTCTTGAAAATATTGATTAAGGGTCTTGAAAAGTGTCTGGGGGCTTTGTTTGAGACACCTAAAGATAATTTCAAAAACCTCTTTTTCCTTTATGCCAGGACATTTCCCAGGGGGGTGCCATCTAAGGCCGCAAAAAGGGCAGGGGCTATAAGGCCCTATCAAGAGCAAGTCCCTAAAGGAAAATTCAGTTTCAACATAGCTTGTTTCTGGAAACCTTAGTTCAAAAAAATCTTTCCAAGGGATAAGACTTGCCGTAAAAGGCCACTTGTCTAGCACATCTTTGATTTTTTCTGCATGCTTTTGAGAGAGATAAACGCGACCCGGACGCACAAGGCCTTTTTGCCCGGAAGATACAAAAGAAACAGGAAGAATCTTGCTAGAATTTCCCAGTAGTTTCTTCAAGTTGGCAAAAAAAGTATTAAGCCCTACAAAGTCTTGAGGGCTTAGGTCAAGTTCCTTGTCTTTGGCATGAAAGATGTTTTTAAGAAGCTTTTTTACGTTTTTCTCTAGTTCTTCCTGAGAAAGAACATAAAAAACCGTATTTATTTCCGGGAAAATTTTCACACTTAATTTCATATTATCTTCATCGAAAAAAAAGGAAAAAGGTTAAAAATCTTCTTTCATCGTGAGGAAGATTAGGCCGCAAACCCCAATGGAGATAGCGGCATCAGCAAGGTTAAAAGCAGGCCAATGGTAAGGGCCAAGGTAAAAATCCAGAAAATCAAACACCATTCCATGAAAGACCCTGTCTATCAGATTGCCTAGGGCGCCTCCGGCAATAAGCCCGCAAAAGATTTGCTTAGCTTTCGAGCCCTTGTGCGAGAGTATGTAAAGCCCAAAAGCTGCGAAGAGATTTATGCCCATGAGCAGGTACTTGGCCCATGAGGGATGTTTTCCAAAAAAACCAAAGGCAATACCAGGGTTCCACACGTAAACCATGTTAGAAAACCCCGGGACAATGGGCTTTACCTCGCCCGGGGCTAGTATAGCTTGCATAAAAAACTTGCTTACCTGGTCAATTACCAGGACGGCAAGCGCTGCTATGAAGAAATACTTGCTAGAAATTCTTTCCATGATTTTTCAAGCACCTGATAGCAGCGTTCACAAACCTTGAGCTGACTTTCATTTTTTCCTACGGTTTCACTCCATTTCCAGCAACGTTCACATTTTTCTCCGCTGGCATGACGCACAAGCACTTTAAGCGGCATCTCTTCGCTTTGATAAACTACTTCGTCTCCTTGCCCTTTTACGGTGTCAGCAACAGCAAACTGGGACACGATAGCCAGATAGGTCAAAGTGTCCTGGTTTTCTTTTAAAAATTGGGCAAGCTCTTGGTTATCGGTAGCGACTGTTACTTCGGCTTCCAGGGAGTTGCCAATGATTTTATGCTCTTTACGGGCAATCTCAAGGGCCTTGGTGATTTCGCTGCGAATTTCCATGAGCTTATCCCATTTTGTGAGAAAGGCTTCCTCGGCTTCCACTAAGACGGGCTCTGGAAAATGGGATAAGTGGACACTTTCGGCGTCTTTGGGGCCGGGGATATATTGCCAGATTTCATCCGCCGTGAAAGAAAGAATAGGGGCCATAAGGCGTGTGATGGCAGTGAGTGCTTCGTAAAGTACGGTTTGGGCCGCGCGTCTTGCAGGTGAGTTAGGGCTTTCGCAATAAAGGGTGTCCCTGCTTATGTCAATAAAAAGCGCCGAGAGATCTACCGCACAAAACTGATGGATGCCATGGGAGATAATGTGAAAGTCAAAGTCATCGTAAGCTTTGCGGGCGCGTTTAATCAGGCGTGAGAGTCGGTAAAGCATAAAACGTTCAAATTCCGGAAGTTCCTCTATGGGGACTTTATCTTTTTCTGGGTCAAAATCAAAAAGGTTGCCCAGCATAAAACGGCAGGTGTTGCGGATTTTTCGGTAGGCTTCTGTTAGCCTGGCAAGTATTTCGTCAGAAAGCCTAATATCATCGCGATAGTCTTCTGCAGCCACCCAAAGCCTTAGAATTTCTGCACCGTAACGCTTGATGATTTTTTCTGGTGGAATGACATTTCCGAGGGATTTTGACATCTTACGCCCCTGGCCATCCACCACGAAACCATGGGTGAGCACTGCTTCGTAAGGGGCACGTCCGCGAGTTCCAACCGCACAGAGCAAAGAGCTTTGAAACCAGCCTCGATGCTGGTCTGAGCCTTCAAGGTAAAGCTCGGCAGGAAACTTTAGTTCTTCGCGTTTTTCCAACACCGCGGCAAAGGAAACTCCCGAGTCAAACCAGACGTCTAATATGTCTTCTTCCTTGCGAAACTCTTTTCCGCCACATTTCGGACAAACGGTGTCCTCAGGGAGTAGCTCTGAAGTGTCCTTTTCAAACCAGATGTCCGCACCGTATTCTTCAAAAAGCTCAAGGACTTTTTCGTAATATTTTTTGTCACGCAGAATTTCTCCACAAGACGTGCAAATAAAAACCGTAAGGGGCACACCCCAGGACCGCTGACGTGAAAGACACCAGTCAGGCCGCTTTTCTACCATGTTTCTTATGCGCTCACGCCCCCAGTGGGGAATCCAGCGCACCTTGTCTATCCATTCAAGGGCCTTTTGGCGCAGATTGTTTGCTTCCATGGAGATGAACCATTGTTCGGTAGCTCGGAAGATAACAGGTTTTTTACAACGCCAACAATGGGGATAGCTATGTTCTATTTCGGATGAATAAAGAAGTTTTTCCTCGCGTTTCAGGATTTCAATTATTTTTGCGTTAGCTTTGAAAATATGTTCTCCGCCAATTTCAGGGAGGTCTTTGTCAAAAAATCCCTCTGGGTCAACAGGGGCATAGATATCAAGGCCGTATTTTAGCCCGGTTTCATAGTCTTCTTCACCGTGGCCTGGGGCTGTGTGTACACAGCCAGTTCCTGCATCAAGGGTCACGTAATCCGCAAGAACGATCAGTGATTTACGGGGCAAAAAGGGATGTTTAAGGTGCTTCTTCTCAAGGCTTTGAGCCTCAATGCGAGCGATAATAGGAGGGACTTTTTCAAGGCCAAGCTCCGCCGCAAGGGCAGAAAGCCTTCCTTCTGCCAAAATAAGAATTTCGTCGTTTAACTCCACGGCTACATAAGAGAACTCAGGGTTAAAAGCTACGGCGAGGTTTGCTGGAAGCGTCCAGGGGGTAGTGGTCCAGATGACTACGGAAACTTTTTTATTGCGCAGTTCTTCCGGCAAGGCGAAAAGGGCGTCTTCTTCTAATGGAAATTTTACGTAAATAGATGGTGAACGGTGCATTTCGTATTCTACTTCGGCTTCTGCTAAGGCGGTAACACAGTGCGGGCACCAAAAAACAGGTTTTTTACGACGATAGACTGAACCCTGGGACAAAAAATTTACGAATTCCCGGGCTATGGTAGCCTCATAGGCAAAGTTCATGGTGAGGTAAGGATTTTCCCAGTCACCGATTACACCCAGGCGTTTAAATTCACTGCGCTGAATATCAATCCAACGTTTGGCGTATTCGCGGCAGTGCTGACGAATGGTAAGTTTGGGAAGTTCGCCTCTTTTGACTTTTAGTTCTTTTTCCACGTTAAGTTCAATGGGAAGTCCGTGACAATCCCATCCTGGCACGTAGGGGGCGTTGAAGCCTGCCATGTGCTTTGATTTTACGATGAAATCTTTAAGCACTTTATTCAACGCGGTACCCATGTGAATATGGCCATTGGCATACGGAGGGCCGTCATGCAATATGAAAAGAGGTGCCCCTTTACGGGCTTTGAGCTTTTGCTGATAAAGCCCCATTTCTTCCCATCTTTTGAGGAATTCAGGTTCTCTTTTGGCAAGGTTGGCCTTCATGGGAAAATCGGTCTTAGGCAAATTCAAGGTGTTTTTCCAGTCAGCTTTTTCGCCCATTTTTGCACCTCTTTTGGATTTTTAATTTGTTTCGCATAGTAGAAACGTTCCGCAAAACTGGCAAGGGTTAACTAAGCCATTTGGCAAGTTTTAGGGAAAGTTCTTTGCGAGTGATAGGCTTTTCAAGGAAGTCATTAAAGCCGGCTCTTTGGGCCTTTCTTTCAATTTCAGCCACTACGTGGGCAGTCAAAGCGATGATAGGTTTATCAAATCCTTTTTCGCGCAATTTTTTAGCCACTTCTAGGCCATCAATCCCTGGCATTAAAATATCAAGAATTAAAAGATCGAATTCGTGTTTTTCAGCCATTTCCAAAGCTTCAAGACCGTCAGAAGCCACTTTTACTTCGAGCCCCAATTTTTGAAGAGTTTTTTTGAGGTAGAGTTGATTAACAGGGTTATCCTCTGCAAGAAGCACATGGCCTTTTAGTTTTTTGGGTGGGGCTATGATACTTTTTTCATCAGAGGCAGCTTTTTTCAACGGAACTTCCAGGCAAAAGGTAGCTCCTTTGCCCAGTCCCTTGCTTTCAGCCCAGAGTTTTCCTCCCAGCAATTTGGCCAGTCGTTCAGATATAGCTAAGCCAAGGCCTGTCCCAAGATAGGGACGGTCAAAGGTCTCTTCCAAACGTTCATAAGGGGTAAAGATTCGTTCTAGATTTTCCGGAGCAATGCCTTTGCCGGTGTCTTTTACACAAAAGCGAATAAAGAAAAAGTTTTCTCCTTCTCGAATTTTTTCTACTGTAAGAGAAATTTTGCCTTTATCTGTAAACTTGATCGCATTACTTAAAAGGTTTATCAGGATCTGACGTATTTTAGTGCGATCTCCTTTAACTATCTGAGGCAAATTTTCGGAAAAGTTTAATTCCATTTGAATGCCCTTTTGGACCAATTCTTGGGAAAATATTTGGATACATTCTTCGCAAAATTCTTTTAAGTTAAAAACTTCTTCGTGGAGTTCTTCTTTTCCTGCTTCTAGTTTTGCAAAATTAAGAGTTTCATCTATAAGTTCTTTGAGACTTTTAAGGGCTGTTTCTAAGTGTAGCAGTTTTTTCTGTTCTTTCTCGGGGAGATCTGCTTCTTTTAGTAGCTCTACCATTCCCAAAGCTGCACTCATAGGAGTTCTGATTTCATGTGAAACATTGGCTAAAAATTTAGTTTTGGCTTGGCTTGCATTTTCTGCCCTACGTGCTTCTTCTTTCCACTGCTTGATGGCTTTTTCCAGACTTTCTCTGTATTTGTTAACGCTTTCTACCAGTTCATTGAATGCTTCTAAAAGATCTTCTATTTCTTTTGGACCTTTGATTTTCTTTGTAAATGGTGTTAATGTTTTTTCTTCTCTTATGCGCTTTATATGTCTTGCGAGGTTAAGAATAGGGATAGTAACAAAGTAGTAGTAGAGGTACAGTAGGAGACACAAAATAATTGCTAATGTTAAGCTGACTATAGTAAAATTTATTAAGGCTTTTTTAACAATAGCTTCGTGAATTGTATCGTCTATTGCAACTTCTATTTTAGCATTGATACCTTCTTTTTTGCCAAAATTATAGGAAATTATCTTTCCCTTCATCTTTCCTACAAAAATTTCAAGTTTTGGGTTTTTCTTTTGATTTTTTTTACCAAGGATTTTGTCTATTTCTCTAAGATCTTTATAAAAACGGGGTTCTTGCCATGTGACTCTGGCACCATTTATAAAATCGAACTGCAGTAGATCCTCTAAAACTCTTTTTATTTCTTTTTCTACTTTGTATTTTAGTTGCGGTGTAAGTACTTGAGATGTATGTTTTAGTAATAATTCTATAGTTGTTTTTCTTTCTTCAAGGAGCTGTTTTCGTAAAACATATGTCCCCCAAATTGTTGAAGTTAAGGCGATAGTTAGTGAAATTAATACTGCTATAATGAAAAGTAGTTTGAGTGAAAATAGGGAATAATTACGAGTTATATTTGGCATTTGAATAGTCGATGAATGTTATTTTGTTTAGAATTTTTGCAGGTATTTTTATGCCAATTTTTTGCCAGGTATTATAGTTAGCTATAATGCAAGCATTTCTCCTTTCAAGATCAAGAGAAAGAGCAACGCCTTCTGAGACTAGTTCTGGAAGATGTGATACAGTGAATATTTTTTTATTGGTGGCGAGAGTGATTAGTTCAGAAATACCTTCTATTAATCCGGCAATATAAAAGATGTCGAATTTTTTATTATTAATCATCTTCTGAACTTCTTTTTTGTTGTTGACATAGACTGGCTCGAAAATATCTTTATTTTTTTCAAAAAAAGATCTTACCGTATCATTTACAATATTTTGGTCTTGAAAAGCACTTTTAATTTCCGGAACAAGTACTAATATTTTTATTTTTTTCTTGTTTTTGAGGTTTTCTTCCAGTCTTACAAAGCGTTTTAAAAGAGAAAGGGTTAAATACGCCTTTTGGGATTCGATGGTTATAAGAGTGCTTGCTAAGGCGACTTTTACGCCTAAAAAAAAGATAATTATGATTAAACTATATTTTCGCCCGCCCACTTTTTTAGCCTTTAGCTAAAAACGTATCCTTAATCCCACTTCTGCGTATCGTCCGTTTTCTCGGTAATCATCAGGAATAGCTCCGTAATTAGACGGATACCTAATATTGTCATTAAAAAGATTGGTAATGCCAAGCCATAATTTGGCACGTTTTGTTATATCATAGATGAGTTTTAGATTTACGTTAGTATACCCTTTTAGTTTTGGGCGAGGGTCTGCTATGTAGCTGTTAGAGTCAATATTAGTCGGATTATATTTTTCTCGCCAACGTGAGCCCACGTAATTTACGCCTAAGTTTACTTCTAAAGGAATGTTGCCAAAAGAATAGGAGATAAAACCTCCACCCAGGACATTGGCTACGTATGGTCTCGGTTCGTCAAATTCGTTTTCTCCCCATTGGTAGCTGGCATAAAGATAGATATCCCAGTTGAGTCCCCGGTAACGGTAAGAAATTTCTCCACCGCTAACGCGTTCATCTCCGCCCTGGCGAAAGTGCCATCCTGGCAAATTAGAAGGGGCTCTGCGTCCAAGGACATCTTTTAACCACATGTGATACATGCTTAAACTGAGCCTTTGTCGGTGATCAGGTTTCCAGATAAAAACACTCTCGATTGAATCTAACTTTTCAGGTTTGAGGTCAGGGTTTCCTGAAACTAGAGGTTTGTGGTTGTTATAAAGTGAATTGAGGTCTGGCACGCGAAAGCCGCGTCCGTAAATGAGCTTAGTGGCAAACTTGGGGCTTAAGCGGTGTATCCAGACAATACGAGGGCTTAGCTGGCCAGAGAAGCCACTGTATTTGTCATACCGAAGCCCGAAATTAAGTTCATTTTTTTGGGAAATTTGCCACTGGTCCTGCAAAAATATGGCCCACATTTCTTCGTCTTCTTTAGGCCAGGGGTCTTTTAAGCGGGTTAATCCAGAAAGAGGGTCTAATTCTGGTAGAGTCCTGTTGGCATAAAATGATACCGAGCGGATGGCGTTTTCTAAGGTTTCTGCCCCCCAAAAAAGGCAATGATTGCCAAAATGCCGGTGAAATCTTATGCCCCATATTGTTTCGCGCAGACGTACTTTCTCAGTGGCCACTGTTGGCTGGTCAAATGCAGGTAGTGTTTCAGGGGGAGCAGGATGAAAAACGTAATATTTTCCATAGTCTAAAAAATTTTGCCGCCAATTAAGATAAAGATGGGCATCTGTCTGGAAAGGGAGCTCAAAGTCATAAGTGAACTGCCCTCCCACTTGTTCTAGTTGGCCCCTGGGGGCTTCTGTGCGAGGCAGACGGTCTGTTATGCCGTAATAACGGGAAAGGTCAACGAAAATCCTGAAAAATTTGAACCCCAAGTCTTTATGTTTGAGTCTTAGTTCTTGCCAGTTTGTTTCCTGACCGGTGTTGACTTCGCCAGGGATCCCCAGGACATCTCTAACCTTAAAAGAATCTCCGTCAGAATTACTTGCCCCTACACTGAATTGGATATCCCAGTCTCCTTTTACCAAGCCACCTGAAGCAAAGCCTCTACGAGAATCAAAGCTTCCTATGGCACCGCCGACTTCGCCACCGTTTGCCCACTTGCGGGGGATGAGATTTATCACACCGCCCATGGCATAGGAGCCGTAAACCGCAGAGGATGGGCCAAGGGATATTTCTATCCTTTCCAGGATATCTACCGGCATGGCACCAATGAAATTTAAGGCCCGCCTGGTGAGAAGGACATTTAAGGGTTGCCCGTCCCACAGAATAAGCACGCGTCTGTCAGAATAATTTCCCCTTACAATTAAGTGAAACGTGCCGTTGTTTTCTCTGATAACCTCAAGGCCAGGGACAAAGCGTAAAAGCTCAGCAATGGTGGTAGCTCCAGTACGTTCAATGCTCTGACGGTCAAAAACAATAAAAGTAGACGGGACTTCGTCGATATTCAGGCCAAACTCTAAGGCCTTTTCCGTGGCTTCCTTTAGAAAGGCTTCCAGTTCTCCAGCTGCTTTGGCAAGGGTTGTCTGAAAATCTTTGTCTGAGAGGAATTTTTGATCCGAAAAAAAAAGTTTGATCTGTTCGTTAAACGTATCTTTGGAGGACTTAGGAGAGTCGCCAGGGATTTGCCCTGCCCATATGACGCGACTAACAAAGACCAAGAAAAATAAGCCTAAAATGATAGCTCGGATCAATTTCCCCTCGCTAATACTGGGAACATTTTTAGCCGACATTCCTAAGGGATCCTTCCCATCTTTCGGAACGAAAAATGGGAACGGATCCTTAACGATGTCGGGCGTTTAATGCACCCGTTAATAACTGAGTTTTGTCAAGGCTTCAGAAATACGGGCCACACCCTTTAATATTTCTTCATCGGCACTGGCAAAGGAAATCCTTAAGCAGCGGTCATCACCAAAGGCAACTCCAGGAACCGTGGCTACTTTTGCCTCTTCAAGCAGGTACTCGCAAATGCTAAGAGAGTCTTTTATTTCCGTGCCATCAGGGGTTTTACGGCCATAGTAGGCTGAAAAGTCAATGAAGGCGTAGAAAGTTCCCATAGGTTTGGGAAGCTCAAGACCTGGAATCTTTTTGACTTCTTCGTAAAGTAAATTGGCCCGGCGTTTAAAGGCCTTACACATTTCAGCTACACAATCCTGTGGTCCCAAAAGGGCTTCAAGGGCGGCCTTCTGGGCCACAGAAGTGGCGTTTGAAGTGCTCTGGCCTTGGATGCGTGAGACCGCAGCAATGATTTCCTCGGGCCCGATGGCCCAGCCAATGCGCCAACCCGTCATGGCATAAGTCTTTGAGACCCCGTTAACCATAATAACCTGGTCTTTCAAATCGGGAGCTACGGTAAGGATGTTCTCAGGGGCCTTTCCGTCAAAACGAAGCTTATCGTAAATATCGTCTGAGATGACGATAAGACCCTTTTCTTTGCAAAGTCCTGCCAAATCCTTTAAAAAGCCGGTGCTATAAATCTGTCCGGTGGGGTTTGAAGGGCTATTTACGATGATGCCCTTGGTTTTTGGGGTACAGGCTGCTGCTATATCGGAAATATCGGGTTCAAAATTTTTTTCTTTGGTGGAGGGCACAATTACCGGCTTTGCGCCAGAGAGTTCTACAATCGGGGGATAAGAGACCCAATAGGGCGCAAGGATCAAGACCTCATCGCCTTCTTCAAAAAGGGCCTGGGCTAGGTTAAAAAGTGCCTGCTTGGCACCACAGCTTACTACCACTTGCTCGGGCTCGTATTTAAGCCCGTAATCTTTTTCCAGGCGCGCTACCACAGCTTCTCTAAGCTCAGGGATCCCTGCTACCGGGGTGTATCTGGTAAAGCCTTCTTCAATGGCTTTGATGGCAGCGGCTTTGATGTGCTCAGGGGTGTCGAAATCAGGCTCTCCAGCAGAAAGGTTAATAATGTCAATGCCTTTGGCTTTTAAGGCCTTGGCCTTGGCGTTTACCGCTAAGGTGGCTGAGGGTTTAAGTTGTTTGACCCTGGTTGCTAGTTTTTCTTTCACGGGAAGCCCTCCTTTTGGTTTGATAGACTACTTCCTTTAAAAAAAGCCCCTGTGGTGGCGCAGGTGGGGGAGCAAGGGAGCGGTCTTTGGCTTCCATTATACTTGCCAGTTCTTGGGCAGAAAGTTTACCAAGCCCCACTTGCACCAGTGCCCCTACGATATTTCTTACCATATACCGTAAAAAGCCACGCCCGGAAATCTCAAAACGAAGCATGCCCGCGACTCCAGGCACCCTTTTTAGCTCTGCGGATAAAACCGTGCGGATAGTGCTTTTGGTTTCAGTGCCAGTTTTGCGAAAGCTGGCAAAGTCTTTCTGGCCTATAAAAAGCGGCAAAACCTCGCGCATGGCCTCAAGGTCAAGCTTTTGGGGGACCCACCAGGAATAAAGTCGTACTAACGGGTTCCTGATGGGGTGATTGTAGATTTGGTAGTAGTAGGTCTTGTACTTGGCGTCGTACTGGGCGTTAAATTTGATAGGGACTTCCTCAACTTTAAATACCGAGATGTCTTTGGGAAGCAAAGCATTAAGCGCCCGGTGCAGGTCTTCAAGGGGCATTTTGCTCGTGGTCAAAAAATTGGCCACCTGACCTAAAGCATGAACTCCTGCATCAGTGCGCCCTGCCGCCCGAAGCTTTATACGATGACCTAAAAGGCGCCTTAAGGTGTCTTCTAGGACTCCCTGGATAGTGGGGCCTACTTTTTGTTTTTGCCAGCCAAGATAATTGGTGCCGTCGTAGGCAATGGTAAGCTTGATATTGCGCATGGTTAAGGAAAAAGCGGCCTGGTATCTAAAGCGAGCTCTTCTGGAAAACCTGCCATAAGGTTCATGTTTTGCACGGCCTGGCCGCTTGCTCCTTTGACGAGATTGTCAATAGCTGAGACTAAAATTACGCGCCTGGTACGCTGATCGAATTTTAAGCCGATAGCACAAAGATTTGTGCCGCGCACATGGGCGGTGTTTGGGAAGATGCCCTCAGGGAGAATTTTAACAAAAACTTCATCTGCGTAAAAATCAACAAGACAGCTTCGCAGAGTTTTTTCGTCTATGTTTTCTTTTGCCTTTGCATATATCGTGGCCAGGATGCCGCGGTTCATGGGGACAAGATGGGTCGTAAAGTTAACCTTGAGATTTTTCCTAGAAGCCTCGGAAAGGACTTGTTCTATCTCAGGGGTGTGGCGGTGGGTGGCTACGTTATAAGCGCAAAAGTCTTCGTTTACTTCGCAAAAGATAAGTCTCAGTTTGGCACTCCTTCCGGCGCCTGAGACACCGCTTTTGGCATCGATAATGATACTTTCCTCTTGAATAAGCCTGGCCTTAAGCAGGGGAATCAGGGGCAAAGTGCTTGCCGTGGGATAGCATCCAGGGTTGGCAATAAGCTTGGCTCTTTTAATTTCTTCGCGATAAATTTCGGGCAATCCGTAAACAGCCTGGGGCAAAAGCTCTGGGGCCTCGTGTGCTGTCTTATACCAGGTTTCGTAGATGCTTTGGTCTTTAAGGCGGAAGTCTGCCGAAAGGTCGATTACCTTAAGCCCTGCCTCTAAAAAGGATTTGGCTGCTTTGGCCGCCGCCCCATGGGGCACGCACAAAAAAACTAGCTCTGCCTTTTGGGCAATTTTTTCGGGAGCTGGTTCTTCAAAGATGAGCTCACCAAATTTCCCTTCAAAAGGAAATATCTCAGCGACTTTTTTCCCGGCTTCTTTGCGTGAGGTAACAGCACTTACTTCTACCTCAGGGTGTTTGGCAAGGATCCGTAGAAGTTCAAGCCCGGTATAGCCTGTGGCTCCTATGATGGCGACGTTTAACATGACAAAATAATAAAGGGGAGCAAAAGCTCCCCTGTTTGTTTTTTAGCGTTTGGAGTACTGTTGACCGCGTCTGGCACCCCGCAGCCCGTATTTTTTGCGTTCTTTTACGCGGGCATCGCGGGTAAGGAAACCAGCCTTTTTAAGGGAAGGCCTCAGTTCTTCGTTGTAAACGATAAGGGCACGCGCCACGCCATGCCTTATGGCTTCGGCCTGAGCTGATTTGCCTCCACCTTTTACCGTGCAGACTATGTCAAACTTGCCCGCAGTACCTGTGATGTTAAAAGGCTGTTCTACCACGTGGCGGGCAACTACCGTGTCAGAAAAGTATTCGTCAAAATCTTTGTTGTTAACCCTGAAATTTCCACTACCAGGGATCAGCCAAACCCTGGCAATAGCAGTCTTTCTTTTGCCGGTGGCATAAAATCTTTCGGTATTTTTAGCCATTTCTTCTCACCTCTTAAATTTCTAGGACTTTTGGTTTTTGAGCAGTATGAGGATGGCTCTCTCCGCGATAAATCTTTAGCTTTTTGAGCATTTTGCGTCCCAGGCGATTTTTCGGAAGCATTCTTTTTACCGCCAGGCGCAACACTTCTTCGGGCTTTTGCTCAAGCATTTTCTTGGCTGGCGTAAGCTTAATGCCTCCCATGTAGCCAGAGTGCCGCCAGTAAATCTTCTGGTCAAGCTTATGCCCGGTAAGTTTGATTTTGTCCGCGTTGATGACCACGATGAAATCCCCGGCATCTACGTGTGGGGTGAAATCTGGGCGATGTTTGCCCCGCAGACGCTGGGCAATTAGGCTTGCAAGACGCCCCAAGACCTTTCCTTTGGCGTCGATAACGTACCAGTTTCTTTCAACTTCTTCTTTTTTGAGCATCGGGGTCTGCGATGTAAATATTGCCATTTTTACTCCTCCATGCTAAATCGGCTCAAACTCTTTAAAAGATTGGGCCCTTTTTGTCAAGAAAGCGCCATAAAATTTAAACCCGTCTTGTAAAAATTGCAATCACTCTCCAATCTTTGGAATGCTTCCACGGGCCAGGGAAACTTTATAAACGCGGTAAAATATGGCAAGGCCTAAAGCAAGATAACATGCATTTAACAAAAAGGCCTTTTCAAGTAAGGAAATACTGAGTTCTTGTTTAAGGATTACCGCGCGCATGCCCTCAAAAACATAAGCTGCAGGAACAAAGGCCGCTATTTTCTGTAAAAAATGCGGCAGCACCTCAACCGGATAAAAGACCGCAGAAACAGGTAAAAACAGAAAAGAAAGTGCCCAGGCGAGTATCTCGGCTTCTTGGCCAAAGCGAAGGATGCAGGCCATGGTGACCAGGCCAATGGCCCAGCCCATAGCGCACAAATTCAACACGAAGAAAAGAAGCCAGAGCCCCATTTTAAAGATCGCAAAGCCGAAGCAGGCCCCAGCAATGCCAGCCATCACTAAAAAGGCTAGGCTCACCTTTATGATGCTGATACACAAAAGCCCGGCCAGGTATTCTGAAACTTTGAGGGGGGAGACAAAAAGATTTATCAAATTTCGCGCCCAAATGTCTTCAAGAAAAGAAACCGATATGCCCTGTTGGGCGCGCAAAAGGATGTTCCAGAGAATAAGTCCGCCGAGAAAAAAAGAAGCATAAGGATTTATGCCCTGGCTTTCCCTCTCCAAATAAAGCGTAATGAAACCCCAGAGAAGAAGATCAACAGTTGGCCAGTAAAATACGTCTAAAACGCGAGTGAAGCTCCGTCGGTAAAGAAAAATCTGTCTTAAAACCACAGCATAAATGCGACGAGGGTTCATAGTACGGCCTTAAAATAAAGCTCTTCGAGATTTTTACTCTTGAATTTAGCAAGGAGTTCTTCTTTGGTGCCAATGGCTTTTATTTGTCCCTTTTTTAGCATCAGGATTCGGTCGGCAAAGCGTTCTATCTCCGGGAGATTATGTGAGGTTATGATGATAGCGGTTTGCTGCTTTTTGGATAGATCCCTTAAGAGTTTGCGGGTATGTTCGGCTATTTCTGGGTCAAGACCAGCAGTGGGTTCATCAAGCAGTAAAATGCTGGGATCGTTAAGTAAAGCTTTAGCAAGAGTTAGGCGTGTCATTTGGCCGGAAGAAAGATGCCGCGTTGGTTTCTGGCGTATTTCGTAAAGCCCGAAAAGTTTGAGAAGATAAGCGATCTTTTCTTTAGCCTGGGAGACTCCGTAAAGATGGGCATAAACCAAAAGATTTTCGTAAAGGTTAAGTGATAAGGGGAGGCCTACGTAATTTGAGGCGAAATTGACTTTGGCAAGCACTTTTGAACGGTTTTGCCAGAGCTCAAGGCCAAAATAGATAATCTTTCCGGAGGAGGGGGTGATAAGGCCCAGCAGACAGTTGATGAGGGTGGTTTTCCCCGCGCCATTTGGGCCTACGATACCGAGTATTTCACCGGGGCAGAGGGTAAACGAAATGTTTTTAAGAGCCCAAAAGGAATTGAAATTTTTGCTTAGGTCTTTTACTTCGAGGATGTGTTCCATAGTGGAAAGAGTTGGATCCCGGGGGTGGACTCGAACCACCACTATGGGGGCCAAAACCCCATGTCCTGCCGATTAGACGACCCGGGATCACGTTTGGTCTTTAAAAGATAACTTAAAAGTGCCTACTTGCAAGTCTAAAGAAATACACGTGCTAACTCTTCGGCTTCTTTTTGGGCTCGCAAAAGCATATTGAGTGCTTGATCTTTGGGGATGTTAAATTGCTGCTTGGCTATTTCAGCTACAGTTTCTTTTTCAATTTCGTTTTGTTCGCGGCTGTAGCGTAGGTGGGAGGCTAAAAAGACCGCTGGTTCTACTTTGTCTTCGTGGTGGGCTGAAATGGCTTCGCTTAAATAAGCGGGAAGATCCCATTCTTCTGCCACAAGGTGTCCGATGTCCTGATGGTCATAGCCAAAGGTCTTTCTTTCAAGTTCTGTGACATCGACATCAGGGTCGGTGTTCCAAGTTTCTAACACCGGACAGTAGTTATCTTTACTGAGATGTATAATGATTGGAACAGCTACATCTTGAAGGAGTCCGGCGCTAAAGGCTTCCACGCTTGAATGAGGATGTAAGACCTGGGCGAACTTTCTGGCAAAACTTCCTCTTTTGGCGGCCGTAAGCCAAAAGAGGGTATGATCAAGGCACGGAGCATCAAAAGGGGGAAGGGCTTCTTTTACCGCTAGCGGCAAAAGGAGAGATTCCAGGCGAGCGCGCCCTAAAAGGGCTACGGCATGTTCGATATTAGTGACCTGGCGCGGGAGCCCAAAGGCTGCAGAGTTGACTGTGCGGAGGATTTTTAAGTGAAGTCCTGGGTCTGCCGCCACCCTACGGGCTATTTCCGGCACACTGGTGTGCGGGTCTCTTATGGCCTCCAGAGCTAATAAGGCTGCCTTAGGTAGATAAGGGAGTTCAAAGCCCTTTAGTTTCTTTTTCAGTTCTTCCCGGGGATTTTTCTTCCTTTTTAAAAGACCTAATAAACCCATTAATCGGCCCTCCTGGCGATACGGTTAGTAAAAATGGCCAAAAGGCCACCAAGCATGACATACCCTGTAATTACCTCACAAATAGCTATTATTTGCCCTGGCAAGGAATTGGGGATGACGTCTCCATATCCCAAAGTGGTAAGTGTGACCACACTGTAATAAAGGGGAGAGAGCGGAGTCGGGTATTTTCCGTAGTCAACTCCTACCAGGTGATACAAATAAGCAAAAAAAAGGACTTGGAACAAAATAAAAAGACACCAGCGTTTTAAGCTTCTTCCGCAATCAGAAGTAAGCCACCAGAGAAAATAAATGATTTTGGCGGTACGTCCTTGTTGGCGAAACTCTTCAAGATAATTTTCATCCATTATGTGTCGTCTGATGAGATAGGCGCCGGAAAAGTTGATATCGCGAATATCTACCCCGGTCCAGATAGCATTTTGGTAGCCCTTGAGCATACGAATGTGGGCGCCGCGCAGGTTGGCATCTTTAAAAATGGCCTTTGCTACGTTGCTGAGGTTGAGATGTGCCTCTTGTAAATTAGCGCTAGAGAAGTCCGCACCCGAAAGGTTGGCTTCTCTTATGCGGGCGCGTGAGAAGTTGGCGCATTTGGCATCGGCATATTCAAGGTTGGCTTTGGTAAAGGTTGCATGTTGGAAATTCCCATTAAAAAGCCTGGCATTTTTTAGATTAGCCAGGCCAAAACCAGCATTTTCGGCTTTTACACCCTCAAGATTTGCTCCTTCAAGGTTTGCTCCGGTGAAATCGGCGTTTGTTAAATCAGCCCCTGTAAAAATAGCGTTTTTTAAATTTGCTCGAAAAAAACGTGCGCCGGCTAGGTTTTGCCCGCTAAAATCTTTGCCGCTTAAGTCTTGCCCGCTGAAGTCTAATGTGTTCTCGTTGCCTATTTGCCTTACAGCTTCCATTTCGCCACCCTTAAAGGCGTATCGTAATTTGAGCCAAATTCTTTAAGTGGGCAGTCATTCTGGAAGAATTTTTCCGATAACGGGGTAGCGAAGGATTTTTCCGGGATCCCTTGCTTGGAACACTGATCTCAGCCTTTTGCAAAAGGCGCTAATAATACCCTAAAAGTATGATTTTTTTGTTCAACTTTGTTGACCATAGAGTTAAGTTGTGTTAACACAATTCCCATCTTAGAACGCTTTTAAGGAGAGAGCCCATGATCGAAGTCAGGCTTCATGGTCGAGGAGGTCAGGGTGCCGTCACTTCGGCAGAATTAATTGCCATTTCTGCCATTAACCAGGACAAATACGCCCAGGCCTTTCCTAGTTTTGGTCCGGAGCGTCGTGGTGCTCCGGTAATGGCGTTTGTTCGGGTTAGTGAAGAGCGCATTCACACCCGCGAAAAAGTTTATACGCCAGATATTGTAGTAGTCCTTGATCCGTCTCTTCCAACTATTGTCAATGTTACTGATGGATTGAAAGAAAATGGCTGGGTTATCTTGAATTCGCATAAAGACGAAAAAGAATTGCGCGAGATTTTGGGCGGTTACCAAGGAAAACTCGCCGTGGTTGATGCCACAAAGATTGCTATGGAAGAGCTTGGCCTTCCTATTACCAATACCACCATGTTAGGGGCCTTTCTTAAGGCAACCCACTTAGTTGACCAAAAATTTTTAGAAGAAGCCCTTGAGCACCGTTTTGGTCGGTTAGCAGAGAAGAATAAAGCAGCTATGGCCAGAGCCATTAAAGAGACAAAACTTTACACATAAGGAGTAAGAGATGGGTAAAGACCAAGGAATGATGCCCTGGAAAGAGGTTCCTTTTGGGCTCTATATTTTAGAGCCTGGTAATAGTGCAGAGTTTAAAACAGGGAACTGGCGTTCTATGAGGCCAGTGCTTGATAAAGAAAAATGTGTCAAATGTGGTACCTGCTACATTATGTGTCCCGATATGTGTTATGACCAGCGCGATGAGGAAGGCTACTATCTGGTAAACCTTTATTATTGTAAGGGCTGCGGGATATGCATGGCCACCTGTCCGAAGAATGCCATTAGCATGGTTATGGAGGAGGTATAAGTTATGTCAAAAAAGATAGCCAAAGAAGTTTCCATTGCCATTGCCGACGCCGTTAAACTGGCGCGGGCAGAAGTTATCGCTGCATACCCCATTACCCCGCAGACCCATATCGTAGAGCACCTAAGCGAATTAGTTGCCAGTGGCGAGCTTGATGCTGAATATATCACCGTTGAATCCGAGCATTCTGCGATCAGTGCGGCGACAGGGGCTGTGGCCACAGGAGCACGCACCTTTACCTCTACCGCGGCTCAAGGGCTTGCCTTGATGCACGAGATTCTTTTTATCACCTCAGCCTTAAGGCTCCCTGTGGTAATGGTGGTAGCTAACAGAGCCCTTTCTGCGCCCATTAGCATCTGGAATGACCACAGTGACATCATGGCTGAGCGGGATATCGGCTGGATCCAGGTCTTTGCCGAAAACGGTCAGGAAGCTGTTGATTTAACCATCCAGGCCTTCCGTATAGCTGAAGACCGCAACGTGATGTTTCCCATGATTGTGAACATTGACGGCTTTACCCTCTCTCACGTGATTGAGCCAATAATCTTGCCGGACCAGGAAGAAGTAGACGCCTTTTTGCCACCCTTTAAACCCAAGTATAAGCTTGATCCACGGAAACCTATCTCCATGGGTCCTGTGGGGATCCCTGAAATTTATTTTGAAGCCAAAAAAGCTCAGGACGAAGCCTTTAAAAACACTCCGCGGGTGATTAAGCGGGTGTGGAAGGATTGGGCCAATCGTTTTGGCCGGGAATATAATGCCGTAGAGACATATCGCATGGAAGATGCTGAAGTTGCCCTTTTGATAATGGGTAGCCTTGCTGAAACTGCTATGACAGCTATTGATAAGATGCGCGATGAAGGCAAGAAGGTTGGGCTGGTGCGCATAAGGCTTTGGCGGCCGTTTCCTGTGCAGGAATTTCGCAAGGCTGTATCTGGGGTCAAAGTATTAGGAGTTATTGACCGAGCGCTTACTCCTGGCGCAGTGGGTGGCCCAGTTGGCACGGAAGTCAAAGGCGCCCTTTATAATGCTGCCAGGCGTCCCCGGGTAGTTAACTTCATTGCAGGCCTTGGTGGCCGCGATGTCACGGTTGAGGATTTTGAAGAAATGGCCGAAAGAGCCGCTTTTTATATGAAAAAGCGGCCTAAAGAAGCTTACGAAATGATAGGGGTGCGGGAATCATGATACCAGAATTCACAAAATTCAAAGGTTTCTCTATTAAAAATTTGCCTGAGGTGGAGCCTATTGCTCCAGGACACAGGGCTTGTCAGGGATGTGGTGAGATTTTGGCCTTGCGTATGGCCATGAAGGCCTTAGGCACAGACGTCATAGTCTGCAATGCCACTGGTTGTATGGAGATCGTCACTTCTCCTTTTCCTCATACTTCTTGGCGCGTCCCGTGGATACATATTGCCTTTGAAAACACGGCCGCAGTTGCCTCCGGGGTAGAAGCGGCTTTAAAGGTCCTCAAACGCCGCGGGCGTTTTCCAAAGAGCCGCCATGTAGACGTCATCGCGGTGGCAGGTGACGGGGGCACCGCAGATATTGGGCTTCAGGCGCTTTCTGGAGCCCTAGAACGCGGTCATGATTTCGTTTATATCTGCCTTGACAACGAAGCTTATATGAACACAGGAGTCCAGCGCTCAAGTTGTACTCCCTTTGGCGCTATGACCACCACCAGCCCTCCAGGAGAAAGAAGTTTTGGCCAGATGACTTGGAAAAAGAACGTCCCTCAGATAGCGGTGGCGCACGGTATTCCCTATGTTGCTACGGCTAGTCCGGCCTTTTTCCTTGACCTCATGAATAAGGTCAAAAAAGCTGCGCTGGTAAAAGGCCCCGCTTATGTGCATATTTATTCTCCGTGTCCAACTGGCTGGGGTACTCGCGGCGAAGATTCCATCAAACTTGCACGTCTTGCAGTAGATACCAAGATATTCCCTCTTTATGAGGTGATCGAAGGAAAATACTACATTACGCGCAAGATTACCAAACCTAAGCCGGTAGAGGAGTATCTAAAGGCCCAGCGCCGTTTCAGACACCTAACCCCTGAGATTATTGCGGAGATTCAAAGAAAAGTTGACGCTGATTACGAAAGGCTTTTGAAGCTTGCTGAGCTTTAGCTACTAACAGAGGGCGGTTTTTCCGCCCTTTGTTTTCTATTGCTGGGAGCATTTTTTTATCCGATATTATACTGACGATTTCGGAAGAATAAGACACTAACCAAAAAAGGGCTTGACAGTAATAAATTAGCTCGTTATTTAATTAAAGCGCATGCGGGAGTAGCTCAGTTGGTAGAGCGCCACCTTGCCAAGGTGGATGTCGCGGGTTCAAGTCCCGTCTCCCGCTCCACTAATCCTCGATTATCTTGCGGAAACGTAAGGCATCGTCTCTCATATAAACGTTGTTGAAAAGAAGGCATATCTTTTGTGCTTTGGCCGCAAAAACCCAGTCTTTGAGTTTCAGGAGTTCTTCATCAGAGTAGCGGTGTTTGTAGTTTATTTTACCGGTCTTGTCTTTTTTCCCGTGTAGTCTGAGATAAAGAAAAGAAAGCTTAGGGAAAAATGATTCCCGCAAATCGTTTGCGAGGAACGGATCAAACACAGGGACGATTTGGATGTTTTGCCACAAGTCTTCAAGTAGTCTTTGGTCTTGCCAACGAATTTCAAGGCCAATCCTTGCGGGCAAAACATCGCGGGCCTTTGCCAAAAAATTGGCGAAATGCTCTTTTTCCTCACGACAAAAAGAAGGTAGCTGAAATAGGACAAAGTCTATACCAAGTTCTGTGCAGAGTTCTTTTGTTCTTTCAAGAAAGGTAAGGGTGAGTTCATTTAATTTGAGGCAACCAATTTTATCCTTTTCTTTTTTTAGATCTTCTAATTTGAATTCTGAACGTTTCCAGGTGGGAGAGCGCAAAGGGTGCGTAAATATCTGATGGGCTTTTAATGAAAGATATGCTCCCTTTTCTTTGCCAGCCTTTAAATGAGTTTTCCAATTCCTAATTTGTTTTTGAGAAGGGAAACGATAAAAAGTCGCGTTTATTTCCAGGGCAGAGTAGTGATCGAAAAATTTTTTCAAACTTATTACCTGTCCACACGTACCCACGTAGATTTTTTTCATAAATTTGACCCTCCTGTAATTTGCCTGTCCCTTTTATTTGGTTAAGATAAGTCGTTGATGCGAGCAGTCATCCAGCGTGTCAAAGAAGCCGCAGTTTCAGTAAATGGTGAGGAGATCTCCAGAATCGGGCAGGGTTTTCTTGTTTTGCTCGGGGTCTCAAAAGAAGACACTACCAAAGACGTAAGCTATTTGGCACGAAAGATTGTAGGGCTTCGGGTTTTTGAAGACCAAGCTGGTAAGCTGAATCTTTCCTTGAAGGATGTAGAAGGCGAGGTGCTTTTGGTTTCAAACTTCACGCTTTATGGTGATTGCCGCAAAGGAAATCGGCCCTCTTTTGATAAGGCCGCTCTTCCTGAGCAGGCAGAAAAACTATACCTAGAACTTGCCGAAGAACTCATGTCTTACGGCATTCCGGTTAAAACGGGCAAATTTCGCGCTATGATGGAAATATCGCTGATAAATGACGGCCCGGTAACGCTTCTGCTTGACAGCAAAAAGGTATTTTGAGATGGAATTTAAGCCTTCACAAAAAAATTTTCTCCACGTAAAAGTCTCTCGTGACACCCAAATCAACTGGAAACAATTTGTTACAGATACTCTGCTTGGTGTATATGAAGACGAAGACAAGACGGTTCTTGTTTTTCAAACAGAAGATATTAACAAGACCCTGCGCGAGATACTTGATTTTGCCCCTCAAGCAGATATTCAGGAAACAGGTCTTTATCCCTCTCCTGGACCTATCTCTGGTTACCGGATTATCTATACGCCTGAGATAGCGGTTGTTTCCCCGGGAAAAGACGTCGTCCCAGGCAAAGGAGATCTTATTATCAGGGCGGATCTTTCTTTTGGAAGTGGTTTTCACCCCACCACCTCTCTTTCAATTGTTCTTCTTAACGAAGTCTTGAAGGAAAGGCAAATGCCTCGTGTTTTTGATCTCGGCACAGGAAGCGGCGTGCTTGCCCTTTGTGCCGCAAAGCTTGGGGCGCAAAAGATAATTGCCGCAGATATTGACTGGCGGGCGTGCCTTGAGGCCAAGGCCAATGTATTTGCAAATGGCTATAGCAAAAAAATCCTTGTCATGTGTGGCTCCTTTGACGCTGTGAAACCCAAATGCTTTGATCTTTTGCTCGCCAACTTAACCATTGGAACGATTTTGACTATTGGCAAGGATTTTCCCGAGCTCCTTGCCCCAGGCGGAGAGATGATCCTTTCCGGCTTTACCGAAGGCCAAATTGAAGAAGTAATGTCTCTTTTTCCTCAAGCAACTTTGCGTGATAAAAGAACCGAAGAAGGCTGGGCTGCCATCAGGCTTGCCCTTTAGGTTTGAAACTTCGGCGTGCTACCAAAATAAGAGTAATAGCCACCCTTAAATTGCAAACTATCGCTAAAATCCAGAATAATTCCCGTATAAGCCCTAGAAATACCATTACCATGATAAAAAAGACCCTTTCGTCTCGTTTCCCTGGTAGATTGCGTAAAAAGGGGATGTCCTGGTAAATATCTCTTCCAAAGGCCCCCTTGTAGCGTTCGGCAACGTAGCTCACCATAAAAGAGCCAAAAATTGCCATGAGCCCAAAGGCTTTGTCCCACAAGGGTTCTGGTTGCCATATCAAAAAGAGCCCGGCAAGAAAGAAAAAATCCACAAAACGATCAAGTACAGAGTCAAGCCAGCCACCAAAGGGGCTTGTGCGCAAAGAAGCTCGGGCTATTTCACCATCCATCCCATCGAGCATGGAGCTTAACTGGTAAAGAAAGGCTGCCCACCGTGGGCTTACAAAGAGCATAGCTGCGGCGAAAATACCAAGCAGTGTGGTTAGCACCGTGGCCTGATTGGGGGTAAGAAAATGGCATACCTTTGCGCTAACCCAGGTAGAAACTTTGCGATTAAGATGACGGGAGATAAATCCGTCGCCAGCACCCTTTGGAGCAAGGCGAATTAACTCTTCGGTGGCGCGCTTTAAGTCCTCAGGGGTGTCCACGTCCATCCAGAAAAAGCCGGAAAGGATGCTGCAGGGAATTTTTGCCTGACACATTATTTCAGAAAGAGAAATCTCTTCTTTGTGGTCAATGAGCTTTTCTGCGGCGGTAAAAACGTCTTTTTCCAGGATGAAAAAGCCTGTGTCAAAGCCAGTAAAATTAGTAAGGTCTTTCCCAAGAGATATAACGCGTCCGTTTTGGCAAAGGGCCTTGGTAGCTTCTTCTGGATTTATGAAAAGCCCTTTTTCGTCAACTATAAGGCCCCTTTTTTTAATGGCATGTTTTATAAAAGCGGGTTCGTATATGTGATCTCCCATGGTAAGCACAAAACGTCCTGAAACATAATTTTTGGCAAGATAAAATGAGTAGCCGTTTCCCCGTTCTGGGATAGGGTTTTCAACCAGAATAATGTTGAACTGCTTGTTTTTTTGAGCAAATTCTTCGTAATATTTTCGGTGGGCTGGGTTTATAATTATTATGAAATCTTGGATTCCTTCCTGGTTTAGGAGATAAATATGACGGAAAAGGATTTCCCTGCCAGCCACTTTGAGCAGTGGCTTGGGATAGTTTTTCGTATAGGGCCTGAGCCTTGTGCCAAGGCCAGCGGCAAGTATTACCCCTTGCATAGAAGATCCCTCCCGGAGTAAACCTTGAGCGAATTAAATATAAGCACTAATTCCTGCGGGCCAATTGTTTCTTTTCATCCCCTGGTGAAAGGGGATTTTAATTTCTGGGCGCACACCGCGGTAACAGAAGAAGTTTTGGCGGCCTTAGGCCAGGCAAAGGTTGTCATCTGGCCGCAGGTGTTCACCAAAGAGCTTTACTTTTACTCCCAAAATATCGGCCTTTTACTTTTCCCTGACTACCGAGTGCGTTTCATGTTTCCAGGCAAAGGGGGGCAGTTTCTACTTTTTAAGGCCCTTGGGCTTCCTTGCCCTAAGACTATCTATGTCCCCAAAATCGCAGCCTTTGGACCACATCCTGCTACGGCTAAGATAGATTTGCCGGCGTTTCCTTTCGTGCTTAAGAGCGATGCCGAACACGAAGGAAGAGGCGTTTTCCTCGTAAGAGATGATAGAGATTTCAATAATGGGCTTTCTTATATCAAATGCCGCGAAAGAGAAGGCTCTTTTGGGTTTTTAATTCAAGAATACATTGCTTCGCCTTATGATCTCCGCGTAGTTGTTTTTGGAAAAAACTTTTATCCCTTCTGGCGGGCGTGTGAAGACGATTTCAGGACGAACCTTGTCCAGGGGGGGAGAAAAATTCCGTGCCCTGACGCAAACTTAGAAGAAAAGGCCCTGCAAATAACAGCGATTCTTTGTGAAAAAACCGGCACAAACCTTGCGGCCATAGATTTTTTAATAGATGAGCGCCGAGGTCCCCTTTTAAACGAGATCAATTTTGTTTTCGGGCGCAGACTTCTGGGCCAAAAATACGAAGAATTCTTTTTTAAGGCGGTAAAGGAATTTTTGGCTGATTTATCTTAGTAGACTTTACAGAATACCTTAATTGAAGCCCGTTCCAGGATCTCTTAAATACAAGGTAACCAAATTTCAAAACATGTTCCTTTTCCTTCGGTG